>JBJESZ010000018.1:0-19058 GCA_051883055.1 Emergencia sp. | reverse complement strand
GCATAGCATTCATCGAACCCCGCGTCAAACGCGGGGTTTTCCTTATACAAAAAAGTATAGCCCGCGTCTCTGCAGGCTATACTTTTTTTAATTATTAACTTTAACTATGAAGTACGTCTTTTTAAATTAAGCTTCCATATCTCTTAGAGCAGCTTCCTGTTCTAATCTTCTTTCTTCCAGAATCTTTTCGTATTCTTCATCTGTCATTTCTTCCATAGTGAATCCGATGAAGCCGTATATGATTGATACCAGTGGGTTAATGTAGTTAAGTACTGCATATCTAGCGTACTGGATAGTATTAACTCCCAGGAATCCTGTCATTGTAGCTCCGCAAACGTTCCATGGAATCAGTGGTGATGTCAGAGTTGCTGAGTCTTCCAGACATCTTGACAGATTCTTTGCCTTCAGCTTTCTGTCCTCAAACGCAGTCTTGTACATTCTTCCCGGAAGGATGATTGCAAGATACTGGTCTGCGCAAAGCAGGTTGATGAAGATACATGTGAAGATTGTAGTAAGAACAAGAAGTCCTCTGTTCTTGGCAACCTTAAGAATTCCGTCTGCAAGCTGACCAAGCATACCGGTTGATTCAAGTACTCCGGAGAATGACATTGAGCAAAGTACGATTGATACTGTCCATAACATTCCGTCGAAGCCACCGCCTCCGATGATGCTTCCTACTGTGTAATCATCAGTTAACTGAACTTCGCTGATTGATTCATAACCATAGTGCATGATGCTGAAGTGATCACCGAATGGAATTCCCTGTACGAACAGCATACAGATGTTACCCATGATTACACCTGCAAACATTGCAGGAAGTGCAGGAATCTTGAAGATGATTGCTGCTAACAGGAATATTACAGGAAGTAGAAGGAATATGCTTACTGTAAATTCATTCTGAATTTCAGCCTGAATGATATCCTTCATTTCGATTGTAACTCCGCTGTCTGCAGCTGCTTTTCTGCCAAGCACGAAGAATACTACAAGAGCGATTAAGTATGATGGTGTTACAGTAAATACCATATGACGAATATGGTCAAATACGTTTGAACCGGATACAGCCGGTGCCAGGTTAGTAGTATCTGATAACGGTGACATCTTGTCTCCGAAGTATGAACCGGATACTACAGCTCCTGCAGTCATTGCAGGGTTGATGCCCAGACCTACGGAAATACCGATCATTGCAACACCGATAGTACCTGCAACTGTGTATGAGCTTCCGATACAAAGTGATACGATTGAACATAACAGACATGCAGTTACAAGGAAGATTGATGGATTGATAATATCCAATCCGTAATAAATCATTGTAGGAATGATTCCGCCTGCTTTCCAGGTAGCCTGTAACAGACCTACCATAAGCAGGATCAGGTTAGCCTGCATAGAGCGGCTGATACCATTGATCATGCTCTTTTCCATGTAGGACCATTTCCAACCATTAATTGCACCAACTATAGCAACTAATGCCGCTGATAGGATTAGAGGCATGTGAGCTTCGCCATAGCTGAAGAAAATGGAGTAGAAAATTGAGCCTAAAGTGAATATTACGCAAATAAACACTTGCCAAATAGGAACTTTTTTACCCATAGCTTCCCTTATGCAAATAACTTATAGGGATATTACCTGCATTTTTCCTTTCTTTCTTTCAGTTTAAAGTCAATAATTTCGTTTGTTTTTAAAAAATTTTTTAAAAATATAATATTCCCGGCTCCGATCCCTATATCAGAGCCGTAAATACTATCACAATTTATCAGGAACGGCTGAATTACGCTTCCTGGTATGTTTTGATCAGTTCCTCAGCCTTTTCCCTAGTCAGGCCTGCATCCAGGCAAACCTCTACAAAAGCTTCATTCAGGGCTTTTGTTCTTTCTTCATCAAGCGGACAGATGTCCTGCTCGGCGATTCTGCTTACATATTCTCTCGCTTTGTCTGAAACAGACCAGTTTCCTTCCTTGTTCCAGTTTGCTCTTTCACCGTAGTTGAAAGTAACGTTCTTCAGGTTCTGCTCCTTCTTGAAGTTCTTCATGGTGTGCTTCTGATTCAGGAAGTTTCCTGCAGAACCGACCTCTAACAGAAGATCGGCGCCAAGAGTGCTTTCATCAAAACGGATTCCCTTCTCCAGATGCTTCAGTGTTCCGATGTAATCTGCATCGATGACAAGCTTTTCTATGCTCATCTCAGCAATTACATTCAGGCCGCCTGCACCTGAAACGTTATCCACGTCTACAAGCTCTGCAATCAGACCGCTTCTTGCTGTCTCACTGCCTGCCTGATAGTCGATATATTTGGAATCGGACATAGCTGCATATGTATGAACAGGCATTCCGTAGAATTTACCCATCTGAGCATAAGCTGCAGTCACCATGCTGCATTCCATGGCTTCCATTGGAGTGTACATGGTCTTCATGTTCATAATGCAAGGTGCTCCGCCATATACTGTAGGATGTCCCGGTTTCATCGACTGGATAAGAACCAGACCGCTTAACAGCTCAACTGTATGGTTCAGTACGCATCCTGCAAGAGTTACAGGGCCTGTTGCTCCGGCAATCTGTGCTGAAATCATTTCAATAGGAATATCCATCTTTACGCAGTCTACGATGTTTCTCGCACCGATGGCAGACCACTTAAGCGGAGATGTAACACAGATATCAAATATTGTATACGGTTTGGTTCTGACATTTTCTTCAGATCCAAGCACTGCCTTCAGCAGCTTGAATGTTCTTGGAACTCCTTCCAGGTCTGTTGAACCACCGATTATCGGTTTTGTCGAATGCTGCATTTCAGTGAAATACAGATATTGTGAACCCAGTTCACCGGGTGCTTCTTCACATACTATTGAAGATGATACGAAATCAATCTCCGGAAGACTCTGTGCAACCTTGGTAAGAAGCTTCAGATCCTTAACTGATGACAGTCTGACAGTCTCTCCGTCGCTTTCCAGAATATTTCCTGCACTGCTGCCCGGGTTGAATCTCGTCTTACCGTCACCGAAGGTGCAATAGAAGTTTCCTTCTCTGTCGTACAGATCAAAACTTGCAGGCGCTGATTCGATGCACTTCTCTACTACCTCTCGAGGATACTTGACCTTCATGGTTTCACGGTCAACCTGGCAGCCTGCTTCCTCCAGAATATCAAGAGCTTCATCATAGTCCACAATGATGCCAAGGTTCTCAAGTACATACAGTGCTTTTTCGTGAACAGTCTTCACCTGCTCCTCAGTCAGAATCTTAAACTGCTGACTGTTGTCATAAACAAACTTTCCCACTTCTTTCATCAGCCTTTCATCAGATTTTTAAACATTTTTCCGTTTTTTTATGTTTTAAATTATACTCCAATTACCCTGTAGTACTAAGGGGTAATTTTTGTTATTTTGGTAAAATTATTGTTTATTACACAGCCTAACTAGACATTGTCTAATTAATAACGGGTTAATAACTGGTTTTCCAAAAAAATTACCACTCCATATAATCTTTCTATTAGACTTGAACCCCGTGTAATGTTAGAATTACAGGTAATGGATACAAATATAGAAATTATTAATAGGAGGGACCATGAAATGGTAAAACAGAGCTACCCTAGAGTTGAAATCAATCTGCAGTATTTCAAAGAAAACGTTGAAGCTGTAGTAAAGAGATGTGCTGAATACGGAATTAAGATTTCAGGCGTTATCAAGGGAACTACAGGTATACCTGAATGTGCGAAAATGTTCCAGGAAGGCGGCGTATACGGCATCGCATCATCCCGTCTGGAACAGATAGAAGATGCTATCAATTACGGAGTAGACCTGCCTATGCTTCTTCTGAGAGTTCCGATGCCTTCAGAGGTTGACGAGGTTGTTCGTCTCTGCGACATGAGCTTAAACAGCGAAGTAACAACCCTGGAGCTTCTAAATGAAGCAGCAGCTAAGCAGAATAAGGTTCACAAGGTTGTAATCATGGCTGACCTTGGAGACCTGAGAGAAGGCTTCTGGGATAAGGACGAAATGGTTGAGGTTGCCGCTCATGTGGAAAACGACCTGGCAAATCTTCATCTTGCAGGAGTGGGAACTAATCTTGGATGCTACGGCTCTATCGAAGCCACAGCTGACAAGCTTGATGAGCTGGTTGAAATTGCAGAAAGAATTGAAGCGGTAATAGGAAGAGAGCTGGAGATCATCTCCGGAGGCGGTACTACAAGCTTCCCAAGAATTCTTCAGGGAGATATGCCTAAGAGAATCAATCACCTGCGCGTAGGTGAAGGCATAATCCTTGCAAGAGACCTGGATGTATTCTACGGTCTTGATATGAGCTTCATGCATCAGGATACATATACACTTAAGGCTGAGGTGATCGAGGTAAAGGATAAGCCATCACATCCTGTAGGCAAGATCTCAATTGATGCATTCGGTCACACTCCTGAATACGTAGACAGAGGAATCAGAAAACGTGCACTGCTTGGTATCGGCAAGGTGGATTACGGCAGCATTGACGAAATCTTCCCTAAGGATAAAGGAGTTGAAGTCATCGGAGCTTCCAGTGACCACACCATTTTAGATATCGAAGATGCAGAAAGAGAATTCAAACCTGGAGATATCGTATCCTTCGGTATCAACTATGCATCACTTGTATACGTTACAAACTGCAGAAACGTACAGATAGTATTTGTTTAATATTTAAGATAATGGTGAATATCATGGCAAAATTAATAGATTATCCTTGTAAGCATAATGCATATTCTGGTTTGCCAATTGAAAAATTTATTGAGGCCGGACTTGAAATTCCGGCCTCATATGGTAATTCTGACACTATTGTTGAAATTGCCAGAGTGGCAGACCTGCACTACTTCCCTCTCGACCCTGTTCTGGAGGCTGAGAATATGGGAGCTTTGATAAAAATGGATGACAATCCCCTTGGTCCGAGAAAGGCCGATGACCTGATTACAGACGTGACTCAGCTTGCGGACATCCCTAAGCTTGATCCCTCAAAGGGAAGATATGCTGAAACCCTGAAAGCTGTATGCAAGCTGAACGAGACCGGTCACAGAGCATACTTTGAGCTTCGCGGACCGTTCACTGTTTTGAGCGGTCTGGGAGACATTATGACGGTACTCATGGGCTGGAGAAAGCATCCTGATACAATTGAGAACTTCTTTAACTCACTGATTGACGGGCTGTGCGACTGTGCGGCTGCTGCAGCTGAAGCGGGCGCAGGTATCATTTATTACTCTGACGGTCCGGGAAGCCTGCAGGTGCTTGGACCTAAGTACACAAAGAAGGTTGTGGAGGCATTCACGGTTCCTTTCCTCAAGGAGCTTGACAGGCGACTTGATAAGGATATCGTAGTTCATCTGTGTCCGAAGACTTCCTTCCAGCTGGCAGGATGCGGTGTCGCTGAATGGAAAAAGCTGAGGTTTGATGAAGCTTTGCCGTACGACAAGGCCTGTGAGGCAGCGAAAGGTAAGGTTCGTTTCATCGGTCAGAGATGTTTCAAAAGCGAGAATATCATCGTAAATAACATCAACTATCTTGAACTGAAATAGCAGGTGGATTATCCACCTGCCTTTCTTTTAATCTCGTATTATTTCATCAGTAGTCCTCCGAGAATAATATGATACTCAGGCATCATTACATCCTCATCCCTCCTGATCATCATTCTTCTTTCCAAATGCATTTACTCCAAATGCACCGCAGAGAACAAGCACTGTTGCAAATACCTGCAGTCCTGTAAAGGTTTCACCGAGGTAGAATACACCTCCAATCAGAGATACTATGGACGCTATACCTGCGAGAGCAGCTCTCTTTGTCGCTCCTATGACAGAGATGGCAAAGTTGGCACAGAAGAAAGCGATAACATTACATCCAAGTCCGAGAAACAGTATGCAGATCCCAAATCTGAGATCATTAAACGGCAGGGTGATATACTCCATCAGCGTTCCTGAGTGAATATGCTCGATAACAGCAACGCCGGTAAAGACAATCATGCCGCTTGTAACCATAGCATAAGTTTTTTCTGCACTGTTGAATTCCTGAACCTTCTGCGATGTGATGGAATACGCACTTTCGCTGCACATTGCAAGAAGAAGGAACAGATATCCGAGCAGGTTTCCGGATGCGGTAAGGTCACCGCCCACACCGATAAGAACTGCACCGATAACAGTTGTAATCATACATGCGGTCTGCCTGCCTGTAGGCTTGTCTTTCAGGAACACCGCACTGAATATCATAGTTATAATCGGAATGCATGCAACAAGCACTCCGCTTTCTGATGCAGTCGTAAGCCGTACACCCATCGTTTCCAGAATATAATATAATACCGGCTGAAACAGGCTTATCAGTAAAAGCGGCTTTAGATTTCTTTTCTTAAGATTAACATCCAGCAATCCTGCGGCCACACAGACCGTCATTGCAGCAAAGGCAACGATGCATCTCCACGACAGCAGCGTAAAAACCGATACATCTTCAATGCACAGCCTTATAAAGATGAAGCTCATACCGAACAGTATTTCACTGAATATGGCAATCATGAGTCCTTTACTTTTCAATCCAAAATTCGCTTCCATTTTTCAACTTCTCCATTAAAAAATTCTGTATCTATGTGTCTATTTTGATTATAGGCTTGGTTTTCCCCTTATATCAAGGAATTTCTACAGATTATATAGGTCAATATTCATAATGGTCGGGATTCTATAGCGCGCAGAAAGGCGGAGCCGCGGGAAACATATTATGTTCTCGCGGCTCCGCCCTACGGATTATATGCTTATAAATCGTCTCTGTTAATTGGGCAGGTCAGACTTCTTGGGCCTCCTCTGCCTCTTGATATCTCGGCACTTTCTATAGGCAGTACCTTAATGCCTTTCTTATCAAGTAAATCGTTGGTTACATAGTTTCTCTCAAAAGCAACAATTGTTCCCGGTGCAATTGCCAGAATGTTGGAAGCATCGTTCCATTGTTCTCTCTGAGCAGCAATCAGATTTCCGCCGCCGATTCTGATAAGATCTACTGCCGGAAGCTTCAGCTCCTTAGCAAGAATATTGTCAAGGCTGTCCTTCATTGAATCGAAGTTCAGCTCACCGTTTGCCCCAAGTGTTATTTCATATACAGCAAGAGGGCCTTCGATTTCAGGGTGAATTACGAACTTATCGAAGTCAACCATATTGAATACTGTATCCAGCTGCATGAATGCACGGCTCTTAGGAATATCGAATACAAGTACCTTCTTGAAGTTTGAATTCTTAAGAAGTTTCTCCGCAAAGCATTCAATTCCCGCCAGAGTTGTTCTCTCTGAGTATCCTACTGCGACGATTTCGTCTGACAGTACCAGTACATCTCCACCTTCCATGGAGAAGCTGTCGTACACATCATACCAGATAGGAGTGTCCTCAGCGGCAAAGTCTCTGTTGTACTTTGTCATATATCTAAGCAGAAGAGCTTCTCTTCTTCTGGTTGGAGTGCTCATGTGGTTGATGTTAATGCCGTTGCCGATACAAGTTCCCGGATCTCTGGTAAAATACAGGTTTACCATAGGAATGCTGGCAAAATTCTTCTCATCCTCGTCCATTTCAACTACATCTATCAGAGAATCACCGGCAATGCCCTTCAGGTCGTCTGTGAACAGACCTGCGATACAGGTTTCCACCAGATCATTAACATCTTTTTTCTGAAGGAATTCAATGAGCTCGTCCTTACGTCCGTCAGCATGGATAGGACTCAGCTGTACAAATTCCTTAATAAATTCGTCCTTTACCTTTGCATCTGCCAAAGCCTTTGCAACCTCGTTCTCATAGTAGACAACCTCAATTCCGTTGTCCTGGAGAAGCTTTGCAAACTTGTCATGTTCATCCTGTGCAACCTTTAGAAACGGAATATCATCAAAAAGCAATTCCTCGAAATTCACAGGAGTCAGTTTTTCTAATTCTCTGCCCGGTCTGTGAAGCAGAACCTTGTTCAGCTTACCGATTTCAGAGAAATTGTGAATACCTTTGTTCATCGGTGATTCGCCCCCTTGTATGTCGTATAACTTTAGTATGTTAAAATCTTATCATTTGATGTATAAAAAGTCAATCCCTTTTATGAAAATACAGTTAAAACACATTCCTGCCACCTGTCCTTGACGTCTGCTTCAGTGAAGGAGTATAATAAAAATCAATTTTTCCGGGGAGGGATTCAATTCATGTCATATTACGAAGAATACAAAACCATGTATAAAAGAAAGCTGGTTTCAAAGGAAAGAGCGGTTCTCTCTGTAGACGACGGGGCGAGAGTACACTTCGGTACAGGTGCTGGTGTTGTTGACACTCTGGACAAGGCTCTTGCAAAAAGAGTAGACGCTCTTTATGGAGTAAAGGTTCTTTCAACAGTTGCAATCAGAAGCACACCTTTTGAAACATACAAAAGAACCCAGGAGCTTGGAGAAGAAGGAGTCAAGCATGTCCGTTTCGTATCAGGCCACTTCAACGCAAACGAGCGCAAAATGGCAGACGAGGGTAACTGCTGGTACCTTCCCATGATGTTCTGTGAGCTTCCTGATCTCTGGAACATTGACGGAAACACCATCGATGTTGCAATGTTTCAGGTCGGACCTATGGATGAACACGGCAACTTCAACCTGGGACCTCAGGTTGCAGATATGCTTGGAGTTATCAAAGCTGCCAGAACCGTAATAGTTGAGGTTAACGAAAACATGCCTCATGCTTACGGATACAACAATGAAATAAACGTCAGAGACGTAGATTATATAGTTGAAGGTGAGAATCCGCCGATGGCAACGCTGAAGGTTAAGGACCCTTCGGATGTGGACGAAGCCATAGCCAACCATGTTGTTCAGAACCTGGAAAGCGGCTCCACCCTTCAGATAGGTATAGGCGGTCTTCCTTCATCAATCGGCTCGCTGATTGCTCACTCCGATCTGAAGGATCTTAACATACACACTGAAATGTTCGTTGATGCATATATGGATCTGTACGATGCAGGAAAAATAGTCAACAAGACAAAACTTCCATTAGACTACGGCCGTGCCGTATACTCCTTCGCTGCAGGAACGAACCGTCTTTACGACTTCATAAACAACAATCCTCAGTGCTGCTGTGCACCTATAGAGTGGGTCAATAACTGCTCCAACATAGCAGAAATCGACAAGTTCATTTCGATAAACAGCTGTCTTACAGTGGATATTTACGGACAGGTATGTGCAGAGTCTGCAGGCTACAGACACATAAGCGGAACAGGGGGTCAGCTGGACTTTGTAATCGGAGCTTTCCGTTCCAACGGTGGAAAGAGCTTTCTCTGCCTTCCGTCAACCAAAACACTTAAGGACGGCAGAAAGGTGTCCACTATTTCACCTGTTCTTCCGCCGGGCTCAATTATTACAACTCCGAGATCCTGTACAGGCTACGTCGCTACCGAATACGGTGCTGTTAATCTTAAGGGTAAATCCACATGGAAGAGAGCTGAAATGCTCATAGGCATCGCCCACCCTGACTTCAGAGATGAGCTCATTAAAGAAGCCGAAAAGATGGGAATCTGGAGAAACACAAGCAAAAGAGAATACATATAATATAACGAAACGGAAATCTCCTGTCATAAGGGAAATTTCCGTTTTATAATGTTTATAATATTTATAATACTTTATGAAGCTTATTGAAGCCTTCCGAAAATATTATTTATAGACTCGCCAAGCTCAACTCCGTGACTTGCCTTAAACAGCAGGACGTCTCCCGGCTTCATCAGTTCCTTAAGTCTGTTTTCCATTTCTGTTCTGTCAACAAAGCCGTAAGCTTCCATGCCCCTCTTCTTAGCTTCATCGGCAGTATCAAGAGCCATTTCACCAAGGGTTATCAGAACATCCACACAGGATTCTGCGACCATGGCACCTACTTCTCTGTGCCTTACCTCGGTCATCTCAGCAAGCTCCCTCATATCTCCAAGCACAGCGATGCGCCTTCCTCCGCGTGCAGGAGTTATTCCGGAAATGCTCTGAAGTGCAGATTTTACAGATTCAGGTGCCGAATTGAAACAGTCGGCAAAAATCTTATATCCGTCCTTCTTAATCAGGTTCTGTCTGAATCCGCTTGTTCGATATCTGGAAAGTGCGGATGTGATTCTGTGAGGCTCTATCCCTGCCAGTCTTCCCACAGCAAAGGCTCCGACCGCATTGCATACATTGTGTACACCTCTGCAGTAAATCACGGCATCATATTTACCTTCATCACAGACTATACGGAAGCTGATTCTGTCCTCATGCTCAACTATATCCTCAGCGTAATAATCCGAACTTCTGTTAAAGGCCGCGTATGTGACCAGATTTACAGGAACATCCAGATCCTGCAGGTACTCATTGTCATTATTTACAACAAGTGATCCGCCCTCCTGTATGTGATCCATTATTCCCAGCTTCTCCTTCTTTACACCTTCGATACTGTTTCCCAGCTGTTCAAGATGGACCTCAGCAATGGTTGTAATCACAGCCACATCCGGCATTACTATTGATGAGCCAAGACTCGCAGCACCGGGGCTTCCGCCATGAAGCTCTTGAACGTAGCCGTCATACCTGTCATTCAGCTTCTGAACACAGAATCCCACCGAACGGAAGGTATTATAGTTTCCCCTAATATCCGGGCAGTTATACTTATAGCCCATTACCGTCTTAATCATATCCGTAACAGTCGATTTTCCGACTGATCCCGTTATGGCAACTGTAAACGGATCGTACATCTTCCTTATATGCTTTGACAGGGTTATAAATGCTTCGCTTGGAGATGGAGTAACCAGTGTAGGCACTCCTTCAATCTTTCTGTCTGCGATAACAAGAATCGGTTTGGTCTCCTTAACAAGGGCTTCGGTTATAATAACTTCCGCCTTTGTTTCGTCATCAGACTCATCCAGAACAGCAACGCACTTTTCAGTCAGCTCCATTCTTCTGATTACAATAGAATGAACCTTCTTGTCTATCGGGAATTCTCCGTCATAGAAATCGCTGCTGACACCAAGAATATCACAGATTTCCTGTATACTTATCTGTGGAGTAAAGCCGCTCCTGTTCATAAAAGGCCTGATTCTGGTAGACACTCTGATATTCTTTCCCATGTTTCCTCTGACCTTTTTAGCCGCAGCCTTTGTCATATCGTTTGTATATCTTCCGTTGTAGAAAGGCCGTGTAGGAACCAGACAGTTTTCCCTCGCCTCAAGATCAGGTGCGAACAGACATGGTATATATTCATCCTCAACTGCGAATTTACCGTCATAGTCCCTCATAAGCTTCAGTTTAAATATAGCCGAGGCACATTCCTTTCCCATCTTCGCCGCATCGCCCACAGAGGCAATTACAGGGACATTTCTGTCGTTCTCACATTTTATTCTGCTGTAGCCTCCTGCAGTCTCAGACTGTTTCAGAATTATATAGTCTGCGCCATGCTCCGCTGCCTGCTTCAGTCTTTCGGAATCTACAGTATCTGCAGTCCTGCAAAACAGGATGACGAATTCCGCGCCGGCACCTTTAACTGCATCAATTTGAGAAAGAACAGACTTTTTCCAGTCTCTGGGGGTTTTGACAGAAGCGTTGACAACCCCGAACCTTATGTCGTTGACAACCACTGTCTGAGACATGTTCGGAACAAGAGAAAGGTTCACATCTTCGGTGTATTTCCCCGCTGTTTTTCTGTCGAAAAGACAGGCATCAAAACCGACCTGGTCCATTCGTCTGAGAAAGCTGCTTTTATCCTCATCTCTGAACAGTCCCGAACCCAGTGAGACGGGAGCAAAAGCAAAGTCGCTTTCGGACAGTGCCACATCAAGATACCTTAAGCACTCCTCAGGCAGTTCTCTGCTGCAGCCGATTTCGCCGGTGAATAGCACTACGGCTTCATTAAAGGCGGTGCTGTCCTCCTGTCGGTACATGTTCTCTTTGTTGTCAAAATAGTATCGCTTCATCTTTCACTCCTCTTTTGTTAGCCTATCAATTTAATCAGAGTATTATACACCAGGGGAGCGTCGAAACTCAGAGTTTGGTGCGAAATGATTCTTTTACGGTATGAAATGTTATTTGCCGAAGGTTCCCTTGATTTCAGATGCGCTCTCGTCGGCGCTTGCCTCAAGATCAGCAATAGCGTCAAGGTGCCGGTCAATTTCAACGATAATGTCGTTTACTCTGTCCGGATTGATTTCTTCACCGGCCTTTACTGTGTCGTAAACGTACTGACCCAGTGCTTCCTTTGATTCCTTAACCTTGTTCTTTTCTGAAAGAATTTTTGCCTTTGCCTTTCCGAATTCTACGCTCTCACCTGCAGCGGATACGGCCATGTTTGCAACCTCGCTCAGCTTATCCATAAATGCCATGGTAATAACCTCCGTTATTTCAAATATAAGATACCCAAATTATATATAAAATATATTGTTCTTGCAAGATACCTTGCACCTTATACCTCAATATATTAAAATAAAGGGTAAACTGATTTACAAGGGGGAATAAATTATATGAATTTCAAACAGCTTTTTTTCAGGATTTACGACAGAAAGATTGCATCAGGGGAAATATCTTTCAGCAGATCGGGAATAAAAAAGGATGATTTTACCAGACTATGCACTGAGGACGGTTTCGTGCTTAGTCGTGATGCTATAGAACTTATAGCTGTAAACATGAAACTGACGGAAGAGGAAAAAAATCAGCTAATCGAAGCTTCAGAGAGAGAAGGGACTAAATAATGGCATTTCACTTTAACAGCTGGCTGGTGTATTTTTACTTCTACAGTATATTCGGCTGGCTTTTTGAATCAGGAAACGTGAGTATCAGGCAGAAAAAATGGGTAAATCGCGGATTTATGAAGGGTCCCTGGCTGCCCCTTTACGGAAGCGGTGCGGTTGTAATTCTCGTAGCAACACTGCCCTTCGCGCAGTATCCTGCAGCGGTATTTTTCGCAGGAGCTGTTGCAGCAACTATACTGGAGTATTTTACCGGAGTTGCCATGCTGGAGCTGTTTAAGGTAAGATACTGGGATTACAGTTACAGAAAGATTCAGTTTCAGGGGCATATATGTCTTGTTTCAACCATAGTATGGGGTCTGCTAAGTCTTCTGATGGTTTACATAGTTCACCCGTGGGTGGCACATCTGGTTGGTGAAATCAATGTTGAAGTGGTAAATGTGGCTACATTTATCATTACTCTGCTTATTACATACGACTTCACAAATGCATTCCGGGAAGCTATGGATCTGCGTAAGCTTATTATCCAGGCTGCAGAGCTTAAGGAGCGTCTGGAAGAGAAGCTTGAGGAAAGCAGAGAGCAGCTTGAGGATAGGCTGGAGGAAAAGAAAGAGCTTATCGAAGGCAGACTGGAAGAAAAGAAGGATCAGCTGGAAGACTATCTGGAGGAAAGACTCGAGGAGCGCAGAGCACAGCTTGCTGAGCGTAAGGAACAGCTTGAAGAGCGCAGGGAAGAGCTTGAAGAACGCAGGGAAATGTTTGAAGAGACAGTTGCAGCCCTGAAAGAGAGCCTGGAAGAAATGCACAACAGTCTGGAGCAGCGTTCCAGAAAAATGTTCCTGCGCAATCCGGGAGCAAGCTTCAAAGGACTGGATGATGAAACCAGAATCATCAAGCAGAGAATCTTTGAGGCAATTGATGATCTTAAGTCAGGAGAATTCGGCTCTAAAAGTGCCAAATAGAGGATAAACTTATGATCCAAAATACCACAAGAATTCAAAATACAACCTTATTCACAGCTATAATAACATCATTTCTGACTACGTTTACGGGAAGTGCTCTAAATCTGTCTGTGCCGGGAATTGAAGCGGAATTTGCATCAAATGCGGTAACAGTAGGATGGATTATCACAATATATACTATGAGTGCAGCTGTTTTCAGCGTGCCCTTTGGAAAAATGGCGGATGTCATAGGGAGAAGAAAGGTTCTTCTTACAGGCATAACAGTATTTGCTGCTGCGTCGGTAGCCTGCGGTATGGCACCATCAATTCAGATGCTGATCATATTCCGGTTTATTCAGGGTGTAGGTTCTGCCTGTCTGTTTGCCACCAACATTTCCATTCTGGTTTCCGTTTTCCCTGGTTACAGAAGGGGCGAAGTCCTTGGAATTTCCACTGCAGCAACCTATATCGGTCTGTCTGTCGGACCGGTTGCAGGGGGATTTCTGAACGGAACCTTCGGATGGAGATCCATTTTCGCTGTGTCTGTGATGATTGCCGTTGCTGCACTGGCCATGGCACTGTCAGGTGTTCCAAAGGACTCAAAAAATGAAGAAAAACAAAAAACAGATGTGATAGGCAACCTGCTTTATGTTATAATGGTTGGAGTGTTTCTTTTCGGCTTCAGCAATATAGCCGAAGGATATATTGGAAAGCTGATGACCGTTTCAGGAGTTGTGCTTCTTATAATTTTCGGAATATATGAGGGAAGAGTCTCTAATCCGGTTATCAAACCGTCCATGTTCACACAGGATGCTGTTTTTACACTGTCCAGTATTGCAGCGCTGTTAAACTACGCTGCAACCTTTGCAGTCACGTACCTCGTGAGCCTGTATCTTCAGGTTGCCATGGACTTTTCATCACGGCAGGCCGGACTCATACTTATAGCCATGCCGTTTGTGCAGGCTTTGATAACGCCGAAAGTCGGAAAGCTTTCAGATCGGGTTAAACCGTATAAGCTTGCGAGCGGAGGAATGACATGCTGTGCTGCAGGTCTTGCACTGTTTGCAAGCATAGGTGTAAGTGGTGTTCTGCCTTTTACGGTATTTTCATTACTGATCATGGGGCTGGGCTTCGGTCTTTTTTCATCGCCGAACACCAATGCCATCATGTCGAGAGCTGACAAAGCCGACTACGGCGTGGCCAATTCCATAGTTTCAACTATGCGTACAGTCGGACAGTCGTTCAGTATGGCCCTTGTCAATATAATAGTAACACTGAATTTAGGAGAGAAATCTCTTGCAGAGACTGGACCGGATGAACTGGTAAAGACTCTTAGAATATGCTTCTGCGTATTCCTGGCACTATGTGTCATTGGTACATTTATATCGCTTAAGAGAGGAGAAAAAAAAGAAAATGATATATAAGAACGTACTTGAAGCTATAGGCAATACTCCTATGATTGAGCTGCAGAATATGACAGATGAGGATTCTGCAAGAATACTCGTGAAGTTCGAGGGACTTAACGTGGGAGGTTCCATTAAGACAAGAACTGCGTACAATATGATTCTTGATGCGGAAGCCGCAGGAAAGCTGAACAAGGATTCCATCATCGTTGAGCCCACCAGCGGAAATCAGGGAATCGGTCTTGCGCTGGTTGGTGCTGTAAAGGGATACCGCACAATCATTATTATGCCTGACTCAGTAAGCAAGGAAAGAAGACTTCTTGTTGAACATTACGGAGCAGAGGTTATTCTCATCCATGATGAAGGTAACATCGGAAAAGCAATCGATGAGTGTATGAACACAGCCCTGGAAATGGCAAAGAACGATCCTAACGTGTTTGTACCGCAGCAGTTTGAAAATAAAGCAAATCCTATGGCTCACCGTCACCACACAGGACTTGAGATTCTTGCACAGGTAGCCGGCGAGATACACGGATTCTGCTCAGGAATCGGTACAGGAGGAACCATTACAGGAATCGGTGAAACCCTGAGAAACCAGAATCCTGACATTATGATCTGGGCAGTCGAGCCTGAAAATGCAGCAATCCTTGCAGGCGGTACTGTAAGCAACCATATTCAGATGGGTATCGGAGACGGAGTAATCCCTCCGGTATTAAACAGAAATATCTATTCAGAAATTGCAATTATTTCAGACCAGGAAGCACTGGCTACTGCAAAAGAGCTGGCAGCAAAGGAAGGTCTTATGTGCGGAATCTCCAGCGGTACAAATGTTGCGGCCGCAAAGAGAATGGCTAAGCTACTGGGTAAGGGAAAGACTGTAGTTACCGTTCTTCCTGATACTGCCGAAAGATATTTCTCAACACCATTATTCGAGGAGTAGACCATGGAGAAAAACAATAGAGAAGATGCGGAATACCTTGAAAACCTTGAGAAAGCAAGAGAGTATTTCCGAAACGACCGTTTTGCAACAGAAAACGGAATGGTAATCGACGAAATAGGAGATGACTATGCGCGCTGCAGTATGGCAATAAGGGATTCTCACAGAAATGCACTGGGAAACGTAATGGGAGGAGCAGTTTTCACTCTGGCCGACTTTGCGGCGGCTGTTGCTTCCAACTGGGGAAAGAGACCTTGTGTTTCCCTCGTATCACAGATAACATACCTGAGCCCTGCCAAAGGAAGTGTTCTTATAGCGGAGGCCAGACCCGTAAAGGAAGGCAGAAGCACGGGCTACTATGAAATTGAAGTTACCGATGACCTTGGAACCAGGGTTGCAAAAGTAACAAACAACGGGTTTGTTATTCAAAAATAAATATCCTTTCGCATAAACCAGGGGCTGAGCTTTAAGACATGATGCTTAATTCTCAGCCCCTGTTCATATCTGCACTGGTATCTGCATGGAATTCACACAAATTCCGCCATTATCATATTAGATACATCCAGTCCCTCCTCGCTCAGGTAAAGTCTGTCCCCGGACTCAACCAGGAGACCTGAATCAAAAAATTCAGAAAGCGATTCTCTTCTGTCTCCAAATGCTTCCCAGAGTTTCATGCCGAATCTCTCCTGAAAGTCACTGAGGCTGATGCCGCATGTCTTTCTGAGACCGGTAAACACATATTCCGACATATCGTCCTGCAGGCTGTTCTCATGGAATTCAAAGACCGGTTCTTCTGTAAACCGAACCCCCTCCATATATGAGCTGGCACCGCTTCCGATACCAAGGTATTCTTCCATTGACCAGTACTTCAGATTGTGTCTGCAGGCCTTGCCCGGTCTGGCGGCATTGGATATCTCATAATGCTCATAGCCCGCCGCTTTCAGCTTTTCAATTGCCCTGTGATACATTATTCTGTCAAGGTCGTCAGGTATCTGGTCAAACTCCCCTGTAATGAACATCTCGTATAATGGTGTGCCCTCTTCAATCTGCAGACTGTAGAAGGAGATGTGCTCAGGTTTGAGAGCTATGGCTCTGTCCAGTGTATCCTCCCAGATTCCCATGGTATGTCCGGGTATGGCAAACATCAGGTCTATGTTGATGTTATCAAAACCACATTCCCGTGCCATTTCATAGTTCTGGACAAAATCCTCCACTGTATGCACACGTCCCAGAGTTTTCAGACAGCCCGGATCGAAGGACTGCAGTCCTATGGAAAGCCTGTTTACACCGGCACGTCTGTATTCCGCAAGCTTCTCCCTGTCCAGAGTTTTCGGATTGGATTCTATGGTTATTTCCGCATCATCTGCAACAGCAAAGGCTCCTCTTAGGGCTGACATAATACGTTCAATCTCACCGTGTTCCAGAATCGACGGAGTCCCCCCGCCTATAAAAACAGTATCAACTATTCTCTGTTCACCATACACTCTGCCGTATTCATGAATATCCTCAATCAGACCATCAACATAACATCGTCTTTCATCTGCAGTGCTTCCTGCCATCGAATAGAAGCCGCAGTATCTGCACCTGGCAAGACAGAAAGGTATGTGGATGTATATGCCAAGGCGGCTCTTCTGAGCCGCCTTATTATCATCTTTCATCATATTACTTATTATCATCATATTTCAGAACTGCAGTGAAGGCTTCCTGCGGAACCTCAACCTTACCGAACTGACGCATACGCTTCTTTCCTTCCTTCTGCTTTTCAAGAAGCTTCTTCTTACGTGAAATATCTCCGCCGTAGCATTTAGCTATTACGTCCTTACGATATGCTCTTACAGTTTCTCTTGCAATAACCTTCTGTCCGACAGCTGCCTGAATAGGAACCTCAAACTGGTGCATAGGAATAACTTCCTTCAGCTTTTCACAGACAAAACGGCCTCTCGCCTGTGCCTTCGACTCATGTACAATCATTGAGAACGCGTCCACCAGCTCCTTGTTCAGAAGCACGTCCAGCTTGACAAGCTTGGACCGTTCATAGCGGATAAACTCGTAGTCAAGAGATCCGTAGCCTCTCGTCTTTGATTTCAGGGCATCGAAGAAATCGTAAATAACCTCATTCAGCGGCAACTCGTAGTGAAGCTGTACGCGTGTTTCCGTAATGTATTCCATGTGAAGCATCTTGCCTCGTCTGTCCTGACAGAGCTCCATAATAGAGCCTACATATTCCTTCGGAATCATAATGTCAGCCTTAACCATCGGCTCCTCAATGTGGTCGATTTCCATAATGTCAGGAAGATTCGTCGGATTCTGAATCATCTGAACATCGCCGTTGTTAAGCACAACCTTGTAAACTACACTCGGAGAAGTGGTGATTACCGACAGGTCAAATTCTCTCTCCAGTCTTTCAACTATAATTTCCATATGAAGCAGACCCAGGAAACCGCAGCGGAAGCCGAAGCCCAGAGCCGTAGAGGTTTCAGGCTCGAACAGGAAGGCCGCATCGTTTACCTGCAGCTTCTCCAGAGCATCCTTGACACCTTCATACTTTTCACCTTCGGCCGGATAGATACCGCAGTAAACCATAGACTGAACCTTCTTGTATCCCGGTAGCGGCTCATCAGTCGGTGCGTTATCCAGGGTTATGGTGTCACCCACTCGAGCGTCCCTTACCTGTTTGATAGATGCTACGATGTAGCCTACCTCGCCGGCACGGAGAGACTTAGTAGGCACATGACCAGGTGCCATCACGCCGACCTCTGTTACCTCATACTTCTTGTTTGTGTTCATAAGGCGAATGGTGTCTCCCACCTTAACCTGTCCATCAAAAATACGTGTATAGATAACTACCCCCTTGTAGTTGTCATACACGGAGTCGAAGATCAAAGCCTTCAGCCTTGCGTTCACATCTCCCGAAGGCGCCGGAATAGTCTGAACTACCGCCTCAAGAAGATCTTCGATTCCTATTCCCTCCTTGGCAGAAACCAGAGGAGCCTCAGATGCATCTATACCAATCATCTCCTCGATTTCCATCTTTGTTTCATCCGGTCTGGAACTTGCAAGGTCAATCTTGTTAAGACAGGGCAGAATCTCCAGATCCTCCTCCATTG
>JBJESZ010000017.1:1720-19163 GCA_051883055.1 Emergencia sp. | reverse complement strand
ATGCATAGCATTCATCGAACCCCGCGTCAAACGCGGGGTTTTCCTTATACAAAAACACCCCTGCGGCTTCAACGCCGGCAGGGGTTCTAATGTCCCAAAAAAATACCCTTGCCATTTCGGCAAGGGTATTTTCAAACCACCTAAGTGGTACAATATCAAATTATGCTTCAGCCTTTTCCTCTGCCTTAGGAGCCTCTGCTTTAGGAGCTTCTTTCTTCGCAGGAGCTTCTGCCTTTGGAGCTTCAGCCTCTGCTTTTGCAGCAGGAGCAGCCTTAGGAGCTGCAGGCTTTGCAGGAGCTTTCTTAACTCTCATGTTGTTGATAGCACCTGTTGGACATTCCTTAGCGCACAATCCGCAGTTCTTACACTTGTCAGGATCGATGGAAGCCAGGTTGTTTTCAACAGTGATTGCTTCGAACTTACATGCCTTAGCACACTTCATGCATCCGATACATGCATTTGAGCATGCCTTTCTTGCAACAGCGCCCTTTTCCTTGGAGTTACACTGAACAACAACAAGGTTCTTAGCTGACTGAATGCTGATAACTGAGTTAGGACAAGTCTTAGCACAAACTCCGCAGCCTACACAGTTGTCTCTGTTTACAACAGCAACGCCGTCACAGATTTGAATAGCGTTGAAGTCGCAGGCAGCAGCACAGTCACCAAGACCGATACATCCGTGAGGACAAGCGCTTAATCCGCCAAAGAACTGCTTGGCAGCAGTACAAGTGCTTACTCCTCTGTACTCCATAATTGTCTTTGCTGCATCCTTAGTTCCGTTACATCTTACAACGGCAACCTGCTTATCTGCAGAACCAGCTTCAACGCCAAGAACGTTAGCAAGAGCAGCCGCAACATCTGCACCACCTACAGGACATAATGAGCAGCTCAGTGAGTGGTCTGCAGCGATAGCATTTGCATAGTCGTCACATCCTGTATATCCGCAGGCACCGCAGTTAGCACCGGGTAACTCAGCACGAAGCTTTGCAAATGTTTCATCTACAGGTACGTAGAATACCTTGGAAGCGATAGTCAGTATAGCAGCACAAACAAAACCGATTGCAACTACGATTAAAATTGGTGTTAACATTCCTATCCCTCCTTCTTACTGGAACAATCCGCTGAAGCCCATGAAGCCCAGGGATAACATAGCAGCAGTGATTAATGTTAGAGGAACTCCTCTGAAAGCCATTGGAACGCCTTCTTCGTTTTCAAGCTTTCCTCTTACACCGGCAAACAGTACCATTGCAAGTAAGAAACCGATACCTGCGCCGGCAGAGTTGCAAAGTGATGTGAAGTATCCGTAACCGTCGTCGATGTTTGAGATACAAACACCAAGTACTGCACAGTTAGTTGTGATCAGTGGAAGATATACACCCAGTGACTTGTGAAGTGCAGGGATGAATTTCTTCAGAATCATTTCAACCAGCTGTACCAGTGCAGCGATTACCAGAATGAATACTACAGTCTGTAAATATCCGATTTCAAAAGCGTTCAGAACCTGCATAATAGGCCATGTTGCAGCAGTTGCAAGAACCATTACGAAGATTACTGCAAATCCCATACCAACAGCTGCATCTAATTTCTTAGATACACCAAGGAAAGGACAGATACCCAGGAACTGAGATAATACGTAGTTATTAACAAGAATAACTGACATCATGATTGTTATTGTTGACATTATGCTTCAGCTCCTTTCTGACATTCTTTTTCTTTTCTTGCTCCACCGCACATAGCAGCCATAGCACAGCCTTCGCATCCGAAGCTCTTTCTTGTGCCCTTGCCCTTAGTGATGAAGTTAACGATAGCAACAAGAATACCATATACGAAGAATCCGCCTGGAGCCAGGTTGAAGATTCCCATTCCAGGTAAGAAAGTCTGTACAGGGATGTCGAACATAGTTCCGCATCCGATGAATTCTCTGATCAGACCCATGATGCCAAGAGCCAGTGTGAATCCAAGACCCATGCCGATACCATCAAGAGCTGAATCGAAAGGATTGTTCTTGCTTGCAAACATTTCTGCTCTTCCCAGAATGATACAGTTTACTACGATCAGTGGAATGAACAGACCCAGTGAAGCGTACAGTGAAGGTACGAATGCCTGCAGCAGCATCTGTACTACTGTTACGAAACCTGCAATTACTACGATGTAGCAAGGGATTCTAACCTTATCAGGAATTACTTTTCTTAACAGTGAAATTACAATGTTGGAGCAGATTAATACTGCTGTAGCGGAAATACCCATACCGATACCATTGATAGCGGATGATGTAGTTGCCAGTGTAGGACAAGTACCTAACAGCAATACAAGAACCGGGTTTTCCTTTATGATACCTTTAGTAAGGATGCTTAATTTACTTACTTTTTTATCCATTAGTTCGCACCTCCTACTATCTTACTCTGTTCAAGTGCACAGTAAACGCCGTAATGAACTGCGTTTGATGAAATTGTGGCACCTGTTATGTGGTTAACACTTGGATCCTCCTTAGCTGATGGTGATGTCAGTTCAGACAGTCCCTGATACTGAGCAACGTGATCAGCTGCATGAGCCTTAGTTCCAAGACCCGGAGTATCTCCGTGTGATGTAACCTTAACGCCTGTAATCTTTCCGTCTCCGTCGATACCGATCATTTCAATCAGAGCACCGCCGAATGACTTAGTGCTTACAGTAACAACCATACCGCTTCCGTTATCAGCGATGTAGCATTCTGTAGCAAATACTTTACCTTCTTCGCAAACAGCCAGATCTCCGTCGAACTCAGTGAATGAGTCAGCAGCAGGAAGAAGCTCAGCTCTTGCTTCGTTGGCAGCTTTGATAGAGTTTGCATCGATAATAGGTTTTGCAACCCCGTATGTAGCTGCTAATGCTCCGGTAACAACCAGACAGATGCATACCAGAACCAGAATAGGTGCAACATATTCTTTAAATGTGTTATTATTTTTCATTTTTCTTTGCACCTCCATATGTCAGTTTGATACATAACTGGTCGATCAGCGGAGTCATGATGTTCATTAACAGGATGGAGAATGATACTCCTTCCGGATATGAACCCCACAGTCTGATAACCATTGTTATTATACCGCATCCTACACCCATAATCACTTTACCAAGAGGCATGATTGGGGAGGTTACATAGTCAGTTGCCATGAAGAATGCTCCAAGCATTACACCGCCGGCACATACGTGGAAGATTGCCATGCTGAATGCACTTACATCTCCGCCACCGATTCCGTAGTATGCTAATGCAATTACGAATACAGTTCCGATGAAGCATGCAGGAATGATTGGAGAAATAATCTTCTTCCAGATCAGGAACAGTCCACCGATTAACAGTGCAAGAGCACTGACTTCACCCATTGAACCTCCGATAAATCCCAGGAACATTTCCTTATTTGATGGAAGATCGGCAATATTTCCTTCTGCCAGGATTCCAAGAGGAGTAGCGCTTGTTTCAGCGTCAATTCCTGACATTCTTGCAACCGGCCATGTAGTCATTTCAGTTGCGAAGGAGATGAATAGTACGATTCTTGCTGTGATAGCAGGGTTAACGATGTTGCGGCCGATTCCGCCGTAAATCTGCTTAACGATAATAATTGCAACAAAGCATCCGATTACAGCCATCCAATAAGGGAAGCTTGAAGGTACGTTGAACGCAATCAGTACACCTGTCAAAGCAGCAGACATGTCACCGACAGTCTGTCTCTTGTGCATCAGCTTGTTGTACAGCCATTCAAAACCCATACTTGCAATCACACACACAAGAGTCAGTGATATAACTCTAGGTCCGAAAACCACAATACTAACACCAAAGGAAGGTATTAACGCTCCGATAACCATAAGCATGGTCTTTCTGGTATCCAGATTTGTAACTAAATGTGGAGCTGAGGATACTACCAGATTGTCATAATATTTTTTATCCATTACTTAATTCCAGCCTCCTTTACAACGCCTTTTCCCAGCTTGTTGATAAAGCCAAGAGGTCTTCTTGCTGGACATACGAATGAACAGCTTCCGCATTCCATACACTGCATTACCTTCAGTCTGTTCAGCATTTCCGCATCTCTGCGGTCATATGCGTCTGCAAGAGCTGTAGGAAGAAGTCCGAACGGACATGCATGGTGACATCTTCCGCAGTTGATACATGCAGTTTCCTCAGGAATATTTGTCTGGGATTCTGCAAATGCCAGGATTGCATTGTTGTTCTTTACGATTGGCATAGCATCTGAGAAGATTGCTCTACCCATCATAGGTCCACCCATAATAATCTTCTTTGGCTCTTCTTTGTATCCGCCGCAGAACTCCATAACGTCGTGAATCATTGTTCCGATAGGAGCGATAATGTTCTTTGGCTGAGCCACAGCGCTGCCGTCAACAGTCATTCTCTTCTGAATTAGAGGTACTCCGTTTCTGAAGTACTGACCTACGAAAGCAACTGTTGTAACGTTGGAAAGAATAATTCCCAGGTCAGCAGGAAGAACACCTGCATTCATTGTCTTTCCTGTGATTTCATAAACCAGAACTCTTTCAGCTCCCTTTGGATATCTGTCCTGAAGAGTGAAAGTGTGCATATTGTCCAGACCCTGTTCCTTGAACATCTGGTCCAGCTTAGCAATTGCGTCCGGCTTGTTCGCTTCGATACCAACGTAAGCTTCATCAAGATTCAGATATTTCATGATAAGCTTCATACCTTCGATGATGTCCTGAGCATCCTCAAGCATTGTTCTGTGGTCAGAAGTGATGAATGGCTCACATTCTGCCGCATTCAGAATCAGTGTATGTACATCATCAAGGTTTCTTGGATTGTACTTGATGTGTGTAGGGAATGAAGCTCCTCCCAGACCTACCAGACCGCTGTCTCTGATAGCTTTGACAAAACCTGCCAGGTCATCAACTTCAGGAACCTTGATTCCTTCCCACATTTCCTGTTTCTTATCAGTTTCAATAACTACTAAAGTGTCGTTTCCGCCCATTGCTGAACGCTGTGTTTCAATTCCAGCAACAGTACCGGATACACTTGAGTGTATAGGCGCACTTACAAACGCATCTGTGTCACCGATAAGCTGTCCGACTTTTACTGTATCACCCTTAGCAACTAAAGGTTTACAAGGTGCTCCTATATGCTGAGACATTGATATTTTTACAACATCAGGAATCGGCATTACTTCGGTAGCACAGCCAGCTGTATTCTTATAGTGGCCAGCATCGATACTGTGTAAATGCTTTGCATTTGAACTCATAAATCGAAACCTTCCTTTCTGTTAATATAGTAATCATTTTCATACATTGTCAATTATACTACAATGTTTTGCAAATTACAAAATTTTTTTGCCCCAGGCCACTGGTATCAAAACCCATACGCCTATTTGAACACATTTCGGTTCAGTAATTTTTGAAAATATGCCGAATTATTATGTTAATTTCAAAAATCCTGTGGTATAATTCAATTAAACAAATACTTAATCGTTTAATGAAAGGAGCACATATGGCAGAAATTCATCTACCCCACAGTCATAACGATACGACATGCAAACTTCTGGAAAACATGCCAGATGCAGAAGTGTTCGAAAAATCGTCAGACACCTTCGCTCTCATAAGCGATCCGACAAGGCTGAAAATACTCTGGCTGCTTTGTCACACCGAGGAATGCGTTGCAAACATTGCGGCAGCCATCAACATGTCCAGCCCTGCGGTTTCTCATCACCTGAGAGTTTTGAAGCAGGCGGGCCTCTTATCCTACAGACGTCAGGGTAAGGAAGCCTACTACACCCTTGCCGATACCGACGAAGCGAAGCTGGTTCACCACATAGTAGACGTTCTGTTCGACCTGAACTGCGAAAACTGCTATTAAAAAAAATAATTACTATTATATATCTATGAAACAAGGAGAAAGGTAAATACTATGAAGAAGACTTTTAAAATGGAAAATCTGGATTGCGCAAACTGCGCCGCTAAAATGGAAGCTGCCATCAAAAAAATTGACGGAGTAAACGACTGCAGCATCAGCTTTATGGCTCAGAAGCTTTCAATTGATGCAGAGGATGAAAGTTTTGATGATATCATGAAGGCTGCGCAGAAGGCCGTAACGAAGGTTGACCGCGCATGCAAGATCAAATAGTAAAACGAGAAGGATGACATTATGACAAAAAAACAGAAAATTGACCTGATTCGAATTGCCGGAGCAGCCGTTCTGTTTGCCAGCGGACTGGTCTGGGGAGACACAGTGCTTCGCCTTCCCCTGTTCCTTGCTGCATACGCAGTGGTTGGATACGATACAATTCTGGAAGCCGTTTTCGGCATAATCCACCGGCAGTTCCTCGACGAAAACTTTTTAATGACCATCGCCTCCATCGGCGCAATTTACTGCGGCGATTATCCTGAGGCCGCGGCGGTTATGCTCTTCTACAAGGTAGGTGAGTTCTTCGAGCACTACGCGGTCAACAGCTCAAGGAAGTCCATCGCCGACCTGATGGACATCAAAGCGGACTATGCCACCAAGCTCATCGAAATGCCTCTGGGCACAGACACTCAAGAAGGCCCCCTTATTATAGAAGCAAAAGTGGAGCCCGAGGAGCTGGTTCCCGGCGATCTTATTCTGATCAAGCCCGGTGAAAAGGTTCCGGTGGACGGAATCGTAAAGGAAGGCACCTCTTCCCTTAACACCGCTGCACTCACAGGTGAATCACTGCCCCGCGACATAAGTGCCGGCGACGAGATCACCAGCGGCACCATCAACCTGACAGGCGCTCTTCAGGTTGAGGTTCTAAAGCCTTTCGAGGATTCAACTGTTGCCAAAGTTCTTGACCTTGTGGAAAACGCAAGTAGCCGAAAGGCCCATGTGGAAGCTTTTATCACCAGATTCGCCCGCTACTACACGCCGATTGTTGTGGGTCTGGCAGTTTTGCTCGCTGTAATTCCGCCGATTGCGGGCCTGGGTGAATTTGCAGACTGGCTGTACAGAGCGATGATATTCCTGGTAATCTCATGCCCTTGTGCACTGGTGATTTCCGTTCCGCTGAGTCTCTTTGCCGGAATCGGTTCCGCCTCCCGCGAAGGAATTCTGGTTAAGGGCAGCAACTATCTGGAGGCTCTTGCCAGCGTGAACACCTTCGCCTTCGACAAGACAGGCACCCTGACCTACGGACGTTTCACCGTCACCGACGTGGTTCCTGCGGAAGGCATCTCTCCATCAAAACTCACAGAGGTCGCCGCTAACGCGGAATCTCTGTCCAACCATCCGATTGCAAAATCCATTGTCGAATATGGATTGCAATTAGGCGATAAGGTCGAACTGAACCGTAATTCACTTGACAGATACGAGGAAATTCCGGGCAAAGGAATCTCCTGCATATATAAAGGAAACGATGTTTACTGCGGAAACGACAAACTGATGCACGACCTGAAAGTCAAGCTTCCAGCCGTTGATGCAATCGGCTCGGTAGTACACATCGCAATTAAACTATCCTCCGGAGAAAACAGATATCTCGGTCACATAATCGTAGCAGACACGCCAAGAGATAACAGCCGCGAAACAATTCAGGCTCTGAAGGAGCTGGGTGTTGCCGAAACAGTCATGCTTACCGGCGACAAGTCAGAGGTTGCAGAAGCTGTGGGAAGCTCACTGGGATTAACCAGAGTTATGAGCGAGCTGCTTCCCGGAGACAAGGTATCAGCCGTTGAATCGGCTATGGAAGAAGCCCGTGCAGCCGGCGGGTCCGGCAAAGAAGGAGCCTCCGGCAGGTCTTCAGAGAAAAATGCATCCCGCAGATCCGGCTGCCACTCAGATAAAAAATCCGCTGCTGATGGCACTCGAGCAGCCGGCGGTCACTCAGATAACCATTCCGCTGGCGAATCTTCAGCGATGGAGTCCTCTATTGCTCATTCCGGCAAAAAGACCTCCCGCAGGTCCGGCACCCACCTCGCCTTTGTTGGTGACGGAATTAACGACGCGCCTGTCCTTGCCCGCGCAGATGTTGGAATCGCAATGGGTGCATTCGGTTCAGATGCTGCAATCGAGGCAGCCGATGTGGTAATCATGGCAGATGATATTTCCAAGCTGGTTACCGTTACAAAGATTGCCCGCAAAACTCTGAGAATCTGCAGACAGAATGTGGTTTTCGCCCTTGTTGTAAAATTCGCAGTAATGCTTCTCGGTGCACTTGGTCTTGCATCCATGTGGGCAGCAGTTTTCGCAGATGTAGGCGTAGCTGTTATCGCAATTCTGAATGCGCTTAGGGCAATGAGAATTTAATGAAAACATAATCAGGCGGACGCTCTGAAGTGAGGTTCGCCTGTTCTATCAAAATTGGCACATTTCTTATTATTTTATACGATAATACCAAAACCCAGTCATTTGAAGCAGGTTTCAGACGTTTTATATGTCCTCTCTGGCCTGACCTATTAAGGGAAGTCTTGGTTCTTACCCACATTTTTAAATAATTTATATGTATGTGGGTATTCGAACAAGGATGCCTGACATCTCATAGACACTTGCCCGCGTGGTTTTGGTATTTTTGATTGAAAATACAGCAATTGTGCCAATTGTGATAGATTTGGCCACCGGCCCCAGAATGGGTTTTGATAAATCGGCCTACAGCAGACATGTTTCTATTATTCTCGAAACAATACCGGCGTCAATATTACCATCCTTATCTTCGAATGTAATTATAAGATTGTACCAGAGAACATATCCGTTTTCGATGTAATTCTTAATCTTGTTCATTGCATTCTCAAGATAATTCGGATCGTCTGAGTGTCCAAAGTGTTCCCAGATTATGATGCGGTTGTCCCTTGTTAACAGAATCATAAAATCAGGATGGTACCACAGATTTCCAACCCGCAGCCTGCATTCATAACGAAACAAAATGTTGTTAGCTGCCAGTGCATTATAAATAATAATCTCAGATTTTGAACGTACCTTTTCTCCCCTGTCCGTAGTGTGTTTTAGAAATTCCGGATACATAGAGCTTTTCGTGTATTTTTTCTCCCAGTTCTTCGGATTCGTAAGTCCCATGATTGCGAATATACTATCAGGCGGAATCTGATATGCATTGCCCATTGACGATGCTACTGACATTGGGTCATATCTTTTATATGACTTTATGAATCTGTCTAGAGCTTTAATGTTTTTATCGATTATTTCTATTGTGGTCTGGAGGTATTTTTTACGCTTCAGGCGTTTCACTGTCAGATCGTTTTCTTCCTTTCCAAGATACTTTTCATCGAACCCTTCGTCCTCTTTTTTCGCCAATAGTAGTAGTTTCCCTTCTTCACAAGGTAGCCCGGCGTCATATTTCTCAAGGCGTCAATCATTTTCCGCCGCAGATTTTCCTGTATTTTTCTTTCATTTTCTGCATCTCTTAATAAGTCCTGCATTTCATCCCTTCCTTTTGTCATACATATGTTTTCCTGTATGCGCCTGGACTCCTCACTGCGGGCGCCCCGGGGTTGGCGTTCCATCATAGGTGTATTCGGTGTATGCCACAATCCCCACGACGGGCGCCCGGGGTAGCTCCTGATTCTGCTTTGCGGGCGCCCCGGGGCAGTTCCTGTTCAAAGTCCTGGTTCTGTCCGGTTCGGCGCCCCAGATCTGCGCCGGCGCCCCGGGGTTGCTCCTGTTCGAAGTCCTGGTTCTGTCCGGTTCGGTGCCCCAGATCTGCGCGGGCGCCCGTGTCCGCGCCCCGGGGTTGGCTCCTGATTCTGCTTTGCGGGCGCCCGATTCTATCACCAATGGCACAAAACGCCTTTTTTCATCGCGTAGTACCAAACTATAGTGCTCTCTCGCTCTATTTTGTTCAGGCAACGCCCTGTCGAGCCTCAGGTAAGCTTCATCAGGTGTTCGGAGGCCGCTTTAATCTTACATTTTTTATATATTATTACATTATTTTACAGCCAGCCACTTAGTATTATATACATTTTTTTACATTTTTCAAGAGTTCTTTATGAAAAAGTTTTGGTTTTGGTATTTTTGATTGAAAATACAGCAGTTGTGCCAATTGTGATAGATTCAGGGTAGACTTTCCGGCCATGACCGAACCAAGGTCAAAAAACACAGAAAGACAGAAAGAAAAAGCGGAGCACTATGCATCAGCTGCACCATGCTCCACCACTCATTTACCACATATGTCTATTCTTTTCCCACAGCAATTCTGCCAAGGTCGTCGATTCCCATAACGTTTACTCCTCGCGTGCGGAGTTTCTTCACGTAATCCAGGATTTCATCGTCGATTATCTCGCCCGGGCAGACTACAGGGATGCCCGGAGGGTATGGGATTATAGGGAAGGCACAGACTCTGCCGCCGCCTTCTTCCAGAGGAACGCGCTCCTTTGCAGCAGGAATTCCCACCTGCTTCAGAATTCTGTTCGACAACACCACCGGCTCCCCAACCGCTGATTCTTCCTTCATCTCCAAAGTGCCCGCAAGCTTCTCCAGCGCAGCAAGCAGACGCTCATAATCACCGCGGGTATTTCCGATACCCGTCATGCACATGGTGACATTACCGGTTGCAAGCTCTGAAAATATTCCCTCAGCCCTAAGCTTTTCTTCGAGAGCAAGGCCATCCAGCCCGTAGGCACTCATATCCAGATTAATCTTCGTATCATCCAGCAGCGGATGCTCCATTATCTTCAGGCCCGGAACCGTCTTAGCAGCCGATTTGAACCAGTCCACATTCCGGCGCCATTCTCTGATCAGCCGCTCTCCCTCATTTTCCATAAGAATGGCATTCACATCGAGAGTAGCCATCAGCGCGTAAGACGGGCTTGTGCTTTCAATCAGCTGCAGCTTATCCTCGAAGGCATATTTGTCAATTCTGTCACTGCAGATGTTGACCACCGCTGTCTGAGTAAAGCTGGCAAGAGTCTTGTGAGTACTGTTAATTACAATGTCAGCCCCCAGATTTTCAGCCGCCATAGGCTTCCCGTAAGGCGCGTATCTGTCAAAGAATTTCAGGTGTGCACCATGAGCCTGATCCACGATCAAAACCTTTCCCGCCTCATGAACCACCTCCGCAATAGCCTCTATGTCGCTGCAGATTCCATAATAATTCGGACTCGGCAGGATGCACGCGCTGCAGTCAGGGTTTTCCTCAATCAGACGCTTGACTTCCTCGGCAGTAACAGCTCCCGAAATGCCGTACCCCTCCACAATCTCAGGGTAGGCGTATACAGGAGTTCCTCCCGCCATGGAAACAGCGTTGTAAATCGACTTGTGACAGTTTCTGGCCATTATCAGCTTCCCGCCCTGAGGCACAGTCGTCATAACAGCCGCAATCAGGCCTGCGCTGCTTCCGTTAATTAGAATGTAGCTTTCCTTCGACTCATACAGCTCCCTGTACCGGTGCATCGTCTCAAGTATTATTCCTTCCGTCTGAAACAGATTGTCAGCCCCCGGTATCTCCGTAATGTCGCATTCCATCAAAGCTTCCAGAATCTCGCCAAACCCGTTTTCTCTGTAAATCCTGCTTCCCTTATGACCCGGCATATGGAAAGAAACAGGATTTGAGGCGCTGTGTTCCAGGAGAAACGGAACTACACTTTTCCGATTATTCTTAATCTCCATAACTCATCTCCAAATTTCCGTTCAAATATGATATACTACATTGTAACATTTCTTCGAAAGGTAATAAAGCTATGGCAAAGAAAAATCAGAAAAACACAAAGGGAAGAATAATATCATCCGCCTGGAAGCTTTTCTACGAGCAGGGCTATGACGATACAACCGTTGATGAAATTGTCGAGGAAGCCTGCGCATCCAAGGGGTCCTTCTATCACTACTTCAGCGGAAAGGATGCTTTGCTGTCCTCCCTCTCTTTCATCTTCGACGAAAAATACGAGGAACTGCAGGATACACTCGATCCCGATGCAGGTACAATAGATAAGCTTGTATATCTTAACCAGGAGCTGTTCCTCATGATTGAAAACTCTATATCTGTGGATCTTCTGGCCAGACTCTTTTCATCCCAGCTTATTACCCGCGGTGACAGGCATCTTCTTGATCAGGACAGAACCTACTACAAGCTGCTTCGTAAAATTCTTCGCGAGGGTCAGCAGAAAGGCGACATAAAGAAGGACTGTTCAATCAACGAGATTATCAAAACTTATGCTCTCATGGAGCGAGGTTTCATGTACGACTGGTGTCTTTGCAACGGCGACTACTCACTTGCCCAGTTTTCTGCACGCCTGCTGCCTGAAATGTTAAAAATCTATCAGAATTAAATTGAAAAAATATTTTTTGTATAATTTTGAGTATGGACTATAGTCTAGTCTATACTCTTTTATTTTACAACATTTATACCTATAGTATACTACTGTATTATATATTTTAGTACAAACTGTATTCCGTATTTCAGTCTACTTTTTGTTGTGTTATAATAGCGGCATATTCGAAAAAAGAAGGGATTGATAGGAAATGATAACATCACAGACAATTATCATGCTCACCATAGGAGCATACCTCCTGTTCATGATCGCAGTAGGAGTTTATTTTACCAAGAAAAATAACAGCGCCGGAGACTTTTACCTCGGCGGAAGACAGTTAGGACCGTTTGTAACAGCAATGAGCGCTGAAGCATCAGATATGAGCAGCTGGCTGCTCATGGGTCTGCCGGGAGTGGCATATCTTACAGGTATCTGCGACGCAGCCTGGACAGCAATCGGTCTTGCTATCGGTACATATATCAACTGGCTTGTAGTTGCAAAGAGGATCAGAGTATACACTCACAATCTCGGTGCAATTACCATTCCGGATTTTTTCTCCAAGAGATATGACGATAAAAAGAACATCCTGAATTTTACAGCTGCGTTAATAATCATCATATTCTTTATACCATACACCGCATCCGGCTTTGCAGCATGCGGAAAGCTTTTCTCAAGTCTGTTTGGAGTCGGCTACATGCCTGCAATGATTGTCAGCGCAATCGTAATCGTATGCTACACCGCTCTTGGAGGATTCCTTGCAGCAAGTACAACAGACTTCATCCAGAGCATTATCATGACAATTGCTCTGGTAGTCGTATTAACATTCGGTATTTCCAGCGCCGGGGGTTTTGATGCTGTAATTGCAAACGCACAGGAGCTGCCTGGATATCTTTCACTGAACGCAATGCACGATATGGCTTCAGGAGAAGCAACAGGCTACGGCTTCATTTCGATAGTTTCTACCCTTGCATGGGGTCTCGGATACTTTGGTATGCCACACGTACTGCTTCGTTTCATGGCGATAGAAGAAAAAGAAAAGCTTACGCTTTCCAGACGTATCGCAACTGTCTGGGTAGTAGTATCGCTTGCAATTGCAATCTTTATTGGAGTTATCGGATACGGAATGACTAAAGCCGGCGCTTTTGAATTCCTTGAAGGTTCATCCTCAGAAACAGTTATAGTTGTAATAGCCAAGCTTATCGGCGGCATTGGACCTGTCGCCGCAGTAATCGCAGGACTGATTCTTGCAGGTATCCTTGCGGCAACAATGTCAACTGCAGACTCACAGCTTCTGGCTGCATCTTCATCAGTTGCTCAGAACGTTTTGAAGGACTTTCTGGGAATCAAGCTTAATGATAAGGTCACTATGATCGTTGCAAGACTTGCAGTAATTGCAATTTCAGTAGTAGCTGTATTCATCGCATCCAATCCGGACAGTTCAGTATTCGAAATCGTATCCTTCGCATGGGCAGGCTTCGGTGCAACCTTCGGACCAATCGTTCTCTGTGCACTGTTCTGGAAGCGTTCTAACAAACAGGGTGCAATGGCCGGCCTGATCGTCGGTGCAGTAACCATCTTCGTATGGAAATACGTTGTCAGACCTATGGGCGGAGCGTTCAACATCTACGAGCTTCTGCCAGCCTTCATCCTGGCGCTTGCGGCTAACATCATCGTAAGCCTTGTAACCGCAGCACCATCCGCAGAGGTGGAGAAGAACTTCAGCGAATACGAAAAGGCATTACGCGCCTAGTATATATAACAAACAGGGATTTAACATTTTAATATTACCGCGAATACGGCCGCGAGCTGTCAGACTCATCTGCGAGTCATCAGCTTCGCGGTTTTTTTCTGCATAGCTTCCCTCTTCCTGCACAGAATACCATTATAGTGTGTATGTGCAGGCACTTCTTGTGTTAAAAATCTGGTTCTCAACCCGATCGTGTATTAAAATGTATACAACATACTTGTAATTTGTTTATTGACATAAATTATATTTTGTTTTATTGTTAAAAAGTACAAATTTTGGATTCATTGTATGTATAAACGAACAAGACAAAGAGGAGATTAATTATGAAAAGATTGAATGGAAAGGTAGCCATCGTAACAGGCTCCACAAGCGGAATAGGTATAGGTATTGCCCGACTTTTTGCAGCTGAGGGTGCTAAGGTTGTAATCTGCGGACGCAGAGAAGAAAAAGGACAGGCTGTTGTAGACATGATTAAGGGTGAAGGCGGAGAGGCGTCCTATCACTTCATGGACATGACGGACTTAAGCAGCGTAAAGGCGCTTATTGACGATACAGCTGAGAAATACGGCAGAATAGACGTACTGGTTAACAATGCAGCTAACGTTGGACTTAAAGACGGCAGAGTTGACGAGCTTACACTTGAAATGTGGGATGCAATCATACAGAGTGACCTTCGCGGCACGTTCTATGCGCTTCAGAGCGTAATCCCCCACATGCAGAAAAACGAAGAAGGCGGATCCATCATAAACATAGGCTCCATGGCTTCATGCGGCGGAGACCTTGGTTCCACAGCTTACGCATGTGCAAAGTCTGCCGTTAACACACTTACACAGTACACAGCGCTTCAGTTCGGAAAACAGAGAATCCGCTGCAACTGCGTTCGTCCCGGCCTTATCGTTACCCCTGAAAATGAAGCCCGCGTTCCGCAGGCACTGAAGGATGTCTTCCTTAACAACATCTGTGTCGACAGATACGGATGTCCGGAGGACATAGGCAATATGTGCGTATATCTTGCTTCAGACGAAAGCAGTTACGTAACAGGACAGATCATGAACGTTGACGGCGGATTAAACTCCCATGTATCAACTGTGGGCGAATTCCGCAAGATGAGTTCACGTACATGGTAATACGACTCGCTTCTCCTATTAAATAATACAATATAATTAAAGCCGTAAACCTGGAGAATTACATTATCTCCTGATTTACGGCTGTTTCATTTTCTTAAATTACACCTGCCCTACAGTAGAGGGCTCATTGCGCGAAGTATGCTGTCTACCATCAGACCGACGAAACCGCGTCTTCCGCGATCCTTCAGCTCTATGAGTTTTGATCGGCCCATGGTCTCCAGGCAGTCCTCTTTCAGATCCTGCAGACACCTGCAGCCGGCAATCAGAGTCGCACACTCGAAGTGAAGAAACAGGCTTCGGTAGTCCATGTTTATGGTACCGACCACACCTATTTTATCGTCGGCGATGAAGCTTTTGGCATGTACAAAACCCGGCGTAAACTCGTAAATCTTCACCCCTGCCTTGATAAGCGGCGTGTAGTATGAACGCGTCAGTCGGAAAATCAGTTTCTTGTCAGGTATTCCGGGAGTCACGATTCTCACGTCTACACCACGCTTTGCGGCAAGTCTGAGCGCTGTCATCATTTCATTATCGATTACAAGATACGGGGTGAAAATGTACACGTAGTTTCTTGCACAGTTGATGATTTCAAGATAGACGTTTTCACCCAGATTTTCATCATCCAGTGGAGTGTCAGCATAAGGCTGCACCATTCCCTTCTCGATTCGAAGTGATTCTCTGGGCTCAGAAGGTCTGAATCTGTCGTAATCATCCTCCGTGTTTTTGAATGCGTTCCACATATTGAGAAACATAACGGAGAAATTCCATACCGCATCACCCTCAACCCTTATGCCGGAGTCCTTCCAGTATCCGAAACGTTTTTCCTCATTTATGTACTCATCTGCAATGTTAATGCCGCCGGAGTATGCAACATCACCATCTACTACAATGATCTTGCGGTGGTCTCTGTTGTTATAAATAAGTGATGCGAAAGGCTTCAGCGGATTGAAGGCAAGAATCTCTATGCCTGCCTCTTTCATGTCAGCGTAAAATCTCTTTGGAAGATTCCTGATGCTTCCAACGTCGTCATAAATAACCCTGACATCTACGCCTTCCTTCACCTTTTCCTTCAGAATCTCAAAGATTCCGTCCCACATCTTCCCGCTGTTGATGATAAAGAATTCGATGAAGATGAATTTTTCTGCCTTTTTCAGGTCTTCCAGAATTCTGACATACATCCGCTCACCGCTCGGGAAGTAATCCACCTTGGAGTTGTCCCATGCCGGATATTTTCCCACACCGGACACATATCCCATGGTCTCACGCAGTCTTGTGTTCTCCACGTTATCAAAACCGGCAGACTGGGGAAGATCCTTCCAGTGCCTTTCCTCCTGAGGCTCCAGCTTCTTTTTCAGCGATTTCGCCGGTCTCTTGTTTCCAAAGAAAAAGTACATGGTGCCCCCAAGAATAGGGAAGAGACAAAGCAGCATAATCCAGCCCATTTTGTAGGCCGGATTATCATCACGCCATATTACGAATAAAACCATACTCAGCGAACCGATTATGAGGACAGTCTGCACCCATCCCCCGTAGTCAGCCAGCTTTAATAAATAGAATGCTATCAATCCCATCTGCAGCAGTATCAGAACCACTGTGATGACAAGCCTGCTGAGCATGAAGCTTAGTGTCTTTTTAATAGCTTTCATAATATAATCCCGTTAGTTTCCCGTTTCCGGTTATAATCCTAATCCTTTACAAACGTTAATAAGGAAGTCCTGTACGTTAGTTACGATTCCCTTTGCGGAAAGACTTCCTCTGTCTCCGAGTTTGTTGGCAGCGAAATCAGATGTGTCTACCATGTAGAAATATACAGGTCTGATCGTTCCGTCAGGCAGAACTCTGTATGTCGGTGTCATATTACCTGTTGCAATAGTATGAAGCACTGTCGCCATACCGATTACAGTTGTCGCCTTTCTTACATGGCTTCTGATTGTGTCCTGTCCGATGTAAGTGTGTTCGTATACCTCAGGAAGAGGTCCGTCATCACGAATTGAACCGTTCAGCACGAAAGGAACACCATTCTTTACACATGCGTTGATAATTCCGCTGTTAATATTCTCTCCCTCGATAAACTTTGGTATTGACCCGTATCTGTTTATAGTGTTAATCGTATCCAGATGGTTGTAATGTCCGTCAGGCTGAGGCATCTGATTTGTGATGTCAGTTCCAAGAGCAGTTCCGAGATATCCTCCCTCCAGGTCGTGAGTTGCAAGTGCATTTCCCGCAAGGATAGCGTTAACATATCCGTTTTCAATCAGCTTGGCATAGCAGTTTCTTGCCTCAGCATCGAAGGAGCACGCAGGTCCGAGAACCCATACAACATATCCGTCGTTTTCCTTTTCATACTTCAGCAGCTCTACGATATTCTTGT
>JBJESZ010000017.1:0-1620 GCA_051883055.1 Emergencia sp. | reverse complement strand
ACAACATATCCGTCGTTTTCCTTTTCATACTTCAGCAGCTCTACGATATTCTTGTAGTCATAGCTGAAGCCTGTTTCTCTGCTTCTGCTCTGTCTGAACGCAAAGGTTGCACGCTTAGCTGCTTCCGGTACTTCGAAGCAGTCTGCATGAACATATATACCGTCTTCGCAGTCCTCTGTTCTTCCTGTAACAACCATATCACCCTGTCTCAGGTTTCTGAACTCTCTGACGTATATTTTTCCGTTTTCATAAACCGGTACACTGTCCATTCTGCTGTCTTCTGCCAGCAGCCATTTACCTTCAATTTTGAAATATTCCGGAAAAATGGATGTGGCGTGAAAATTTTCCGGAGCCGCTTTGTCTACAGGTGCGCCCACCAGCTTTGCGTTGGGCGCATTAACAAACTTCTCCTGTGTAAAATCCGGCTCTATATACTTTGGTAATTTAAACAATTCTATCAACTCCCATATACTTTCTTAGAGGTTCAGGCACGATGACACTTCCGTCCTCCTGCTGGAAGTTTTCCAGGATAGCCGCTACTGTTCTGCCTACTGCAAGACCGGATCCGTTAAGAGTGTGTACGAATTCAGGCTTGCCCTTTTCTCTTCTGAATCTGATGTTTGCTCTTCTTGCCTGGAAATCTTCGAAGTTGCTGCATGAAGATATTTCAACATATCTTCCGTAGCTTGGCATCCATACTTCGATATCATATGTCATGGCTGATGAGAAGCCAAGGTCTCCGGAGCTCAGTCTTACAACTCTGTAAGGGATATTCAGAATCTGAAGTACAGCTTCTGCATCTGCAGTCAGCTTCTCCAACTCATCATATGAAGTTTCCGGAGCAACGAACTTAACCAGCTCAACCTTGTTGAACTGATGCTGTCTGATAAGACCTCTTGTATCTCTTCCTGCTGAACCTGCCTCAGCTCTGAAGCAAGGAGTGTAAGCAGTATAATAAACAGGAAGCTCTGATTCATCCATGATTTCGTTTGCTCTCAGGTTTGTTACAGGTACCTCTGCAGTCGGAATCAGGAAGAAGTCCTTCTGAGGTACGTAGAACATATCCTCTTCAAACTTAGGAAGCTGACCTGTACCTGTCATGGCAGCTCTGTTTACCATGAACGGAGGAAGAATTTCCACATAATCCTGATCCATAGTGTGAAGGTCAAGCATGAACTGAATTACAGCTCTCTCAAGTCTTGCACCTAGTCCCTTATATACTGTAAATCTTGCACCTGAAATCTTTGCAGCTCTTTCGAAGTCAAGAATGTCGAGATCTTCTCCAACGTCCCAGTGAGCCTTTGGTTCAAAGTCAAACTTTGTAGGTTCGCCGAATCTTCTGATTTCAACGTTGTCGCTGTCGTCATTGCCAAACTGCACATCCTTGTAAGGAGTGTTCGGAACGTTAAGAAGTGCACTCTGAAGATTTGCTTCGATTTCAGAAAGCTGTCCGTCAAGCTCTTTGATTTTTCCTGATAACTCCTTCATCTCAGCCATGATTTCAGTTGTGTCCTCACCGGCCTTCTTCATCTTTGGAATTTCCTTGGATACTACGTTCTGCTTGTTCTTCATTGCTTCTACTTCAGCAAGAAGTGCTCTTCTTTCCTCGTCGAACTTCTT
>JBJESZ010000016.1:0-3658 GCA_051883055.1 Emergencia sp. | reverse complement strand
TTCAGGTTAAGTCCGAAACCAAGAAGAATAACTGCCCACTGCAGAATTTTCTTGGATGTAAATTTGATTCCTGTTTCGAAAGAAGACTTGTCTTTTATCAGAAGAGTAATCAGCATCCCAAGAAGAATGGAGATTACAGGTCCGCCGATAAGGGGAAAGGCTTTTCCGAGGAACCATGACGGAACGGCAATTGCAAGGCAGAGAACCATTCCCTTCCAGTTTTTATTTATAAACTCCATAAAATCACTCCTTTATTTTTCTTCCTTTAACAGATCTCTGATTTCTGTAAGAAGCTGAATATCCTGCGGCACTTCAGGTGCAGGTGCTTCTTCAGCAACTTCTTCTTCCTTCTTCTTGAAGCTGTTGAATGCTTTCATAACTGAGAATATTACGAATGCAGTCAGCAGGAACATGATCACTGCCTGAATAAAGTTACCAATCATAATCTGTGTGTCTCTGAACTGAATTGAGATACCGGTGAAATCAAGTCCGCCAAGGATAAGACCGATTATTGGTGTTATAATATCTGCTACCAGTGAATTAACTATTGCTGTAAATGCACCGCCGATGATGATACCGATAGCCATGCTCATCACGTCGCCGCGTGAAATAAATTCTTTGAATTCTGCAATAAATTTCTTCATATGTATTTACCTCCTGATTATATTATTACCTTATTATGCGCAAATCATTATACGTTGAACAGGAAGGTGATAATGTCTCCGTCCTTAACCACGTATTCCTTGCCCTCTGAGCGCAGAAGCCCTTTTTCTTTAGCAGTTGCCATATTTCCTCCGCACTCAATAAATTTGTCGTATGCAATAGTTTCTGCTCTGATGAAGCCTCTCTCAAAGTCGGAGTGAATCTTTCCCGCAGCCTGAGGTGCCTTGGTTCCTCTTTTAATCGTCCACGCACGACACTCATCTTCTCCTGCAGTAAGATACGAAATAAGATCAAGAAGATGATAGGAAGCCCTGATGAGCTTGTCCAGACCGGACTCGCTGATTCCCAGTTCATCAAGGAACATAGCCTTCTCATCATCATCAAGCTCGGATATTTCCTGCTCAATTTCAGCGCACACCACTACAACCTCAGCGTCTTCAGTCGCTGCAAATTCGCGAACCTGCTTAACATATTCGTTGCTTCCGTCATCAGCAGCATCATCTTCGGAAACGTTTGCAACGTAGATGATGGGTTTGTATGACAGAAGATCCAGGCTTCTGATGAAGCTGTCTTCTTCCTCTGAAACTTCCATAGCTCGCGCGGATTTGCCGCTTGCAAGGAAATCGTTCACCCTGTTTAAAATATCAAGCTCCTGCTGAAGGGACTTGTCACCCTTAAGGTTTTTTGTTGTCTTGGCAATTCTCTTTTCAAGTACCTCCATGTCTGCAAGAATAAGTTCTGTGTTAATAGTTTCAATATCAGACAGAGGATTAATTCTTCCATCCACATGGACTATATTATCGTTTTCAAAGCATCTTACAACATGAACAATTGCCGCAACCTCTCTGATATGTCCCAGAAATTTGTTGCCAAGGCCTTCACCCTTAGAAGCCCCTTTTACAAGTCCTGCTATATCGCAGAATTCAATAGTAGTGTAAACAGTTTTTTTGGAATTATAAATCTCATGAAGTTTTGTTATTCTTTCATCTGGAACTGTAACTACGCCCACATTCGGCTCGATTGTGCAGAAAGGGTAGTTTGCAGCTTCAGCGCCTGCCTTTGTGATTGCGTTGAACAGAGTACTTTTGCCTACATTAGGCAGACCTACGATTCCTAATTTCATTTATGTTTCCTCCTCAATATTCATAACAGATTAGCGGATAATCTGTGACTTGTTATTAATTAATCTGTAACTAATCTATGATACCATACAAACAGCTCTTTTTCAACAAAAAGGCGGGTACAGAGCTAATTGACTCTGTTGCCCGTCTTCTGATTTCTGCCAAGAATTACATACAGTATTATACATGCGACAATAACACAAAAGCTTAACACCTGAGCCTGCTTGAACGGTCCAATCATAAGACTGTCTGTACGAAGCTGTTCAACAAGCACACGCTCAATAGAATAGAGTATTCCGTACAGGCATGTAATCTGACCTTTGAATTTCCTGTGGTTCATCATCCGGCTGAGGAAGATGAACAGAGCGAAACACCAAAGCGATTCATACAGGAATGTAGGGTGTACCATCTGGCCGTTCACTTCTATTGCCCAAGGCAGGTTCGTCGGACCGCCATGTGCTTCTGAATTGAAGAAATTTCCCCATCTTCCGATTGATTGTGCCAGTGCGACAGCGGGAAATATCAAATCTGCCAGATTGAAGAAATTGATTTTCCGGTAATGACAGAAAATGATTGCTACGATAACACCGCCTATTATTCCTCCGTGTATGGCAAGGCCTCCGCCGCGTATGTTCAGAATTGCGCTTATATCGCCGCGATAGTTATCCCAACTGAAGATAACATAATATGCGCGGGCGCATATAATGGATATTGGGATAAGAAAAAGCGCAAAGTCTAAAATATAATCTCTTTTTATGTCAAATTCAGGCGCTCTTCTATAGGAAAGCAGGATTGCAAGGCAGAATCCTACTCCAATCAGAACGCCATACCACATTACGTCTATTCCGAATGCGGTAAAAGCAACAGGATCCGGTGCTTTCATTCAAAAATACCTCCTTTGAATAAAGTACCTTTTATTGTATAGGAATATTTGATATAATTCAAGCTATGAGATATGAAAAAGTATGTAAGGGAAAATTTATAGAAAGACCTAACCGATTTGTGGCAAAGGTTGAAATTGAAGGGAAGACGGAACCCGTTCACGTTAAGAATACGGGACGCTGCAAAGAATTGCTCGTTCCGGGAGCAGAAGTGTACCTGGAGGATTATCAGGGAAGAATGGGAACCAGAAAGCTAAGATACTCACTGATCGCGGTGCGAAAAGGTGATCTGCTTATTAATATGGATTCCCAGGCTCCGAATTATGTGGTGGAAGAGGCCTTAAAGGAGGAAAGAATCCGGATTCCGGGAATGGGAAAACTGACCTGTATAAAGAGAGAAAAAACGCTGGGAGATTCACGTTTTGATTTCTATTTAGAAGACGAAAACGGGAGACAGGGGTGGCTTGAAGTAAAGGGTGTGACCCTCGAAGACCATGGAATCGCCCGGTTTCCGGATGCCCCGACAGAAAGAGGAAAAAAACATATAAAAGGGCTTGCGGAAGCAGTCGATTTAGGTTATACTGGTGTAGCTGTCTTCGTTATTCAGATGAAGGGGGTAAAATCATTCGAACCGAATGATTCAACACACAAGGCTTTCGGAGATGCGCTGAGGGAAGCGGCAGAACAAGGAGTTAAAGTGCTTGCGTATGACTGCAAGGTTACTCCTGACAGTCTGGAAATCGATGAGAGGGTAAAAACTGAAAAAATTGAAAAATAGTGTTGACAAGAAATGGTTCTTATGATAGTATATTTCTTGCGTGATTGAGAGCGCGAAAGCAAAAAAGATGTGGCGGTGTAGCTTAGTTGGCTAGAGCGTCCGGTTCATACCCGGAAGGTCGGAGGTTCGACTCCTCTCGCCGCTACCATTTTTTCTGAGCATGGGCGGTTAGCTCAGCTGGGAGAGCACCTGCCTTACAAGCAGGGGGTCACAGG
>JBJESZ010000015.1:0-19439 GCA_051883055.1 Emergencia sp. | reverse complement strand
TGTTTCCACCTAATATGCCATGGTCTGTTCCATACCTTCTGAGCAGAAGCTGAGTTCCGGAATTTACATCCATAATTGCCTGCTCGCCTTCAAATATGCTCCAATCTATCGCTTCTCCGGTATTCTCTTTTATGAACCTGTCTGCTCTTTTGCGGTCATCTTTTGTCAATGCATTTACGATTGTGAGTTTGACATTGCGCTCCGGAAACTTCCTTGCAAGTGCTTTCAGTTCTTTAAAGAAATGGTATCCATCCATTACATGAACGACATTAGAAAAAGCTTCCAAACCGTTCTGTATCCATTTGCCCCCGTCTCCATGTATGTATATTTTATCTATCTGTTCAACGTCATAAGCCCTGGCCACATATCCTTCTACGCTTTTCCACAGCATCTTCGAAGACTGCTTTTCATCTACAAAATGCATTGGTTCTATAGTCCTGTTGCGTCTGCTTCCAGCGGATATAGTTCCTTCCGTTACTGTAACCAGCGGCACCATCTGATTCTGTTTGCCTCGCTTCTTTCCGGGCTTCTGCATATGCACGTGGTCTTCATCAGCATAAACATGAAGTTCCTTTACCGGTTTATTCTCCGTTTTCGGCTGTTTCTCAGGGATGTTTGCTTTGATAATATGGTTATGAACAGACTGTCTGCTTACTCCACCACCGGTAACTATGTCTGCACTTCTTGCATACGATACTTCTGTTGCTCTGTTCAGCAGCTGTGCGGTGACCTCATCACCGATTCGTTCATATTTCCTGATTCCGAGCATATGATCAAGTGGAAACACGTAACGTTCCTTGCCTTTGTCATAGTAGTAATCCCTATTCCATTCAATCATTCCGAGCTTTGTGATAATTTGCCGAGGCCTCTCCTTTTCTTTAAGCACCAGGCCTTCCTGCCTGCGAAATGCCTTATCTTCTCTGAACTGAAGATTGCGGATGCGAATAACCTCCTGAACAATAAGTCTTGCAGAATCTGTACAGTCCTCAAATATATCTGCTGCAAGCTTATCCAAATCTGACAATTTTTCACTTAATGCCTTTTTATTGATTTTTTCTACCAAATCAATTGTTATCTGTTGTATAATGTTTTCCATAGAGATCTTCCTTTCGTTGAATGATTTGTGGTAAAACCATTTTAACACTTTAAGGTTGATCTCTATTTCTTTTTCTTTAAAAACTCCACAACTATTTTACACTAACACATGGCAATATGCCATCTCGACCGAACTATGACGGATGGAATCTATCAAAATTGGCACAAATTGAACTTTTTTGATACACAGTACCAAGGTCATTGAATACAATACCCCCATTCAATGAGAAAATCACTGAATGGGGGTAAACTATCCATTGTTATTATCCAAAAAATCACAGATTCATGGTTCAAACGCCTTTTCCCCCTAGGAAAAACCATCTCAGCCAGTCAGTTTTAGTACTGCGCCTTAAAAAAATGGCAAATGTGCCACCGGTGATAGCTCGCGGCATGGCGCATCAGTTCAGATGGATAGCTCGCGGCATGGCGCATCAGTTCAGATGGATAGCTCGCGACCCCCCCACACCACATAAAAAGGAGCAGCCCTTCCGGACTGCTCCTTAACTCTTTGTATTAATTTAATATTTCTCGTATGATTTAGAAGAACATACCCCAAGCAAGGAATCCTAAGATACCAACCAGACCTGTGAATAACAGGATGATTACTAAGTATCCCATAACGTCTCTTGCTGATAATCCTGCGATACCTAATGCAGGTAGAGCCCAGAACGGCTGAATCATGTTAGTCCACTGGTCACCCCAAGCAATAGCCATAGCTGCACGTCCTGGTTCGATTCCAAGAGTCTGAGCTGCAGGCATTACGATAGGACCCTGAACTGCCCACTGTCCGCCACCTGATGGTACGAAGAAGTTTACGATACCAGCTGACAGGAATGTCCATACAGGGAATGTAACGTCTGTTGAGATGCTTACGAAGAAGTTTGAGATGATACCTGCAAGGCAAACACCATCAGCGTTCTTAGCAACCATCAGTCCCATGATACCTGCGTAGAATGGGAACTGTAACAGGATACCGGATGCACCTGCTGCTGCATCTGCGATAGCGTCAACGTATTTACGAAGATCTCCGTGTAACAGAACTCCTAAGAATAAGAAGATCATGTTTACGATGTTAAGACCTAGTGTGAATCCGTTTGTAGCGAAGTGCCATACAATGTAAGCGAATCCAAGAATAACTGTTAATCCCCAAAGAATCTTGCTGTGCTCGATCTTTTCTGCCGGAACTTCAATCTTGTATTCTCTTTCCTGTTCGTCTGCGATTAAAGCAGGGTCTACAAGGATTGCGTGCTTTTCATCAGGATGCATTGCAGCGTTGATGAAAGGCATTAAAATAAGAATAATTCCAACCATGATTAAGTTAGCAGGGTGGAACAGAGTTTCTGAAGTTGGAGCCTGGAAAACACCAACGTCAGGGATTTCATATCCTCCGTTGATTGTTAGAGGAATTGAACCAGAGAATCCAGCATGCCAGATTACGAATCCGGAATAAGCGGAAGCGATAAGCAGTGGATAGTCAACATCTCTAACTCTCTTAGCAACTTCTTTTGCAAGAAGAGCTCCTGCTACTAGACCGAATCCCCAGTTTACCCAGCAGCAAATTGTGGAAACGAATGTAACGATGATGATAGCTTTCTTCTTGTCTGTAGCAGTACTAGCGATAGCACCTAATACTTTCTTACAAACCTTTGCAGAAGCCATCGCGGAACCTAGTACAAGTACCAGTGCCATCTGCATTGAGAATGCAAGTAGACCCCAGAAACCTGTATCAGCACCCCATGCAACTACCATCTGCATTGGAGTCTGACTTGTTCCGATCATTGCAGCAATGAATACTACAATTGTCAGGATAATAGCGAATAAAAATGGATCTGGTAACCATCTGTTGACTACTCTAACGCAGCCATTAGTAAATTTTTTAAACATCTGTCTACCTCCTTGTAAATAATATGGAACAAATAAATTAATACATAATGAAGTAAAAAATCTACGCTAATGATTCTAGACCTCTTTTTTGACATTGTCAACAGATTAACAAGCTAAATATTGTATATTTCACACAGTATCCTGTCGAAGTCAGGAAAATTGTGTCGCTAATTGTCTACATTGAACCGAAATCGGTTCTTTGTAAAAATATAGCATACCGGAACAAGGTACATGTATACCGCGTACGGAACCGCATTCCATCCCACTCCCAGAAACGAAAGTGGGACACTGCATCCTATGCACCAGGGTATCATACAGGCAATCAGAATAACTGAATTTTCCATATCTATAGCCAGCTCCTGACTGCTTCCTCCGCCATCGAAATACGGTTTTTTCATCAGGTCATTGCATATCAGTGTCGCAATCGTCTGATTGCAGAACACTGCAGATGAAATAATGCTCATGGCACACATCATCGGAAATCTTCCGGTCTTTGCACAAGCCTTGCCTATCTTCGACTGCAGTTCATCCAGCATGTGGGTGCAGTTGAAGATACCCGAATAAGCACTCGAAATCATCAGGATTACCGCTATTTCCACCATAGAAACAAGTCCCCCACCATTGAGAATGGCACCTATATCGTTATTTGGCGATGCATAGCCGAATACACATACGCGGAATACCTCTCCAAGAGGCACACCCTGAACAAGCCACGCAACAAGAACTCCACTGACTATACTGACTGTCATCGCTTTGATAACGCCCACCTTCATCAGCGGCAGCACAAGCATGAACAAAGCCGGCAGAAACGCCCACGGTGAAAGGCTGAACGTCTCTTCGAGTTTTGATACCAGATCTGCGTCCACATGACTGATAGGGTTCAGCGCAGACATAACCCCGTAGAAAACGGCAGAAATCCCAAAAGGAATCAGGCCGGTCTTCATCATCAGTTTCACATTGTCGAATATCTCCGTCCCCGTGACACCGGCGACCATGTTGGCACTTGACGACACCGGAGAACCTCTGTCGCCGAAGTATATTCCGGACATTACCACCCCTGCAGTCAGAACGGGATCCACGCCGCCGCTCCTGGCAAGAGTCATAAAAATTACCCCAACCGTACCTGCCACGCCAAAGGACGTGCCCAGCGCATAGCTGAGAAGACAGGTCAGAGCAAAGGTAATTATCAGAAACAGAGGAGGAAGAATAATTTTCATTCCATAGTATACGAAGACAATAATGGTTCCTGACACGCGCCACGCAGCAGTGATAAAGCCTATGATAAGCATCACTTCAATAACCACCAGCGAACTTCTGATGCTTTTTACGCTTTCTCCAAGCATCATCCGGAAGCTGAAACCCTTGCTTCTGCCAGCCATAAGGAATGCCACAAGCCCGATTATCAAAGCCCCCACCATGGAAAAGCCTTTGATAACAGCAAGAACCATAGATATTGTAAAAATTAAAAAAGCAATTAATAAGGCCATCTCTAAACTCTTTCTGAAACCAGATGCACTCCCGGCTGCCGTACGCCTTCAGTTACCAGCCTCTCACCAACCGCCTCTGTAACGTCATTATACACATCCCAGAAGTTCTCTGTCTTGCACCATACACGAACATCAAAACGCATAGATTCATCTGTGATACGATCGATTCTTGCAAATGGTTCGGGTGTTTCCAGCACTCCGGGCGTATTGCGAGCCGCGTCCATAAGGATAGACTGAATTCTCGCTGGTGATTCGCCTCTTTCGCATGAAACCGAAATATCGACACGTCTCAGTTCTTCGGCCGAGTGATTAATAATATTTGCGTTCATCAGCGCGCCGTTTGGCACGGTTATCCTCTTATTATCATAGGTAACAAGCACGGTGTATACGATAGTAACGGCCTTTACAATTCCCTGTACGCCTGACGTATCTATATAATCTCCTACCTTAAACGGCTTGAAGATAATAATCATTATACCGCCACATACGTTTGAAAGAGCACCCTGTAAGGCAAGCCCTACTGCCACTCCGGCCGATGCAAGGACTGCCACCACAGAAGTCATCGGAACGCCCATAATCTCTATTATGGATAGAATCAGAACTACCCACAGCCCTATCTTAACAAAGCTCAGCACGAAGGTCTTCACCGTCATCTCAAGCTTGTCTATGGATTTGCTCTTTGCCGCTATATGAACAAATTTACTTATCACAAATTTGCCAACTACCAATACCAGTAAAGCGAAAATCAGCTTTCCGCCGGCATGGGTTCCCAGGTCGGTCAGATTCTTTATTAATTCTTCCATATAAACATTACCTCTTTTATATACTATTTTCTCGGAAGCTCAATCTGCTTATAGTCCTTCGATTCTCTGTAAAGGACAAATTTTCTGCCGATCGCCTGTACAAATTCAGCTCCCAGCTTCGCTGCCACCTCGTTGGCAGCCTCCTTAGGCTCAAGCTCTGCACCTTCCTGAAGCTTAACCTTTACCAGTTCCCTATGTTCAAGCCCCGTATCGATTTCCTTGATTACGTTTTCAGTCAGACCCTGCTTGCCGATATATACAGTAGTATCTGTTGTCCGCGCCATTCCTCTTAAAAAACTTCTCTGTTTACTTGTTATCATCAATTTTCCTCTTTTCCTTATTCATTTTACACGTATTTTAAACGATAAGTGATATTATAACACATCATATTCCGAAAAGATACTGAAAAATCAACATTCCCGGCAGTTATTTCCTTTTTCGCGCATAGCTGTTTTTGTTTGTTTTTTATCTAACAATCCAAATTTTTATTTATTTTTTTGTGTTTTTTTACAATTTTTTATCGCTTGTACTTGAAATTGTCGCTTTCGTACATTATAATTCACGTAATCTTTTTTAGAAAGAATATGTAATGTAAGTAAGAATGTAATGTTAAGGAGGAAATTTATGAGTTATGTTGACAGAGTTTTGAATCAGCTCAGAGAAAGACACGGAGAACAGAAGGAATTTATGCAGGCAGTAGAAGAAGTACTGGAATCACTTCGTGTCGTAATTGATGAAAATGAAGAAGAATACAGCAAACTGGCACTGCTGGAGAGACTTTGCATTCCGGAGCGTTCAGTGCTGTTCAGAGTCCCATGGATCGATGACAGCGGACAGGTTCAGGTAAACTACGGTTACAGAGTTCAGTTTAACAGTGCCATCGGACCATATAAGGGCGGACTGCGTTTCCACCCATCCGTAAACCTTGGTATCATTAAGTTCTTAGGCTTCGAACAGATTTTCAAGAACTCACTTACAGGCCTTCCTATCGGCGGCGGAAAAGGCGGTTCCAACTTCGATCCTAAAGGCAAGTCAGACAGAGAGGTCATGGCATTCTGCCAGAGCTTCATGACAGAGCTCTGGAAGCACATCGGTGCCGACACTGACGTCCCTGCAGGAGATATCGGCGTAGGTGCAAGAGAAATCGGCTACCTATTTGGTCAGTACAAGAGACTGAGCGGTGTATACGAGGGAGTTTTGACCGGTAAGGGTCTGGAGTTCGGTGGCTCTCTTGCAAGAAAAGAAGCGACCGGCTATGGTCTGCTGTACCTGACAGAAGAAATGCTTAAGTGCAACGGAATAGACATCGAAGGCAAGACAGTCGTTGTTTCAGGTTCCGGCAACGTTGCTATCTATGCCATCGAAAAGGCTTTACAGCTGGGAGCTAAGCCGGTAACCTGCTCAGACTCTACAGGCTGGATTTACGATCCTGAAGGAATCGACCTTGACTTATTAAAGGAAATAAAAGAAGAGAAAAGAGCCCGTCTGACAGAGTACGCGGCAGCAAGACCCGGTGCACAGTACCACGAAGGCCGTGGTGTATGGCAGATTCCTTGTGATATTGCTCTTCCATGTGCAACCCAGAATGAATTATTCCCGGAAGATGCAGAAATGCTTGTAGCTAACGGATGTATTGCTGTTGCAGAGGGCGCTAACATGCCTACTACAACAGAAGCGACCAAATATCTTCAGGAAAAGGGTGTTCTGTTCTGTCCTGGAAAAGCTTCCAACGCCGGCGGTGTAGCTACTTCTGCTCTTGAAATGAGCCAGAACTCAGAGCGTATCAGCTGGTCCTTTGAGGACGTAGATAATAAGCTGCGTGAAATCATGATTAACATCTTCCACAACATCGACGAAGCGTCTAAGAAGTACGGTCTGGAAGGCGACTATGTTGCAGGCGCAAATATTGCCGGCTTCCTGAAGGTTGCAAATGCCATGAAATCTCAGGGTGTAGTATAAATATAAACAATTTCAAATTTTTTGTTAAAAAAACACAAAAATATTTAAAAAACCTCTTGCATTTTTATTCACACTAATATATAATCTTACCATCGCATAAATATTAGGAGGAGAGAATAAAAATGTCAGACAATGAAAAAGTGGTACTAGCCTACTCAGGCGGACTTGATACTTCAGTAATCATCCCCTGGCTCGGAGAAAACTATAACTGTGATGTAATTGCGGTTTGCTGTGATGCAGGACAGAGAGAGGATTTTGAAGCAATTAAACAGAAGGCACTTAATACGGGCGCAATCAAGTCATACGTACTGGATATCAAAGAAGAATTTGTTAACGATTATATCTGGCCTACTCTTAAGGCAGGCGCAATATACGAGAATTCATACATGTTAGGTACTTCAATGGCGAGACCTCTGATGGCCAAGAAGCTGGTTGAAATCGCCCAGCAGGAGGGTGCATACTACATCTGCCACGGATGTACCGGTAAAGGTAACGACCAGGTAAGATTCGAAACTACAATCAAAGCACTGGATCCTTCCATTAAAATCATCGCTCCGTGGAGAGACGATAAATGGACATTTACATCCAGAGAGGACCTGATTGAGTATTCCAAGGCTCACAACATTCCTATCGCTCAGACTACTGAGAAAATCTACTCCAGAGACGAAAACATCTGGCACATTTCTCACGAGGGAGGCAACCTGGAAAACCCTTGGAATGTACATAAGGATGATATTCACGTGCTTTCAATGCCTATCGAGCAGGCTCCGGATGAACCTACTATCGTAGACATCGACTTTGAAAAAGGTGTTCCCGTAGGTATCGACGGAGTTAAGATGGACTCAGTATCTCTGCTGAAGAAGCTTAACGAATTAGGCTCCGCTAATGCAGTAGGAACTATCGATATTATCGAAAACAGACTTGTAGGAATGAAATCCCGTGGTGTATATGAAACTCCCGGTGGAACTATTCTGTACAATGCTCACATGGCTCTTGAAAAGCTTATCCTGGACAGAGACACTATGCAGTACAAGAACATCGTTTCCCAGAAATTCGCTCAGCTTTGCTATGACGGCCTGTGGTTCACACCGTTAATGAGCGCAATCAATGCTTTCGTAGACAGCACTCAGGAATTTGTTACAGGTACTGTTAAGATGAAGCTGTACAAGGGTAACGCCATTGCTATCGCAAGCAAATCAGACTACTCACTGTACAGTGAAGAATTTGCTACATTCAGTAAGGATGAGGTATATACTCAGAGCGATGCTACAGGCTTCATCAACCTGTTCTCACTGCCTCTGAAGATCAGAGCAATCCAGAAGCAGACAAGAGAAGGCGTAGTAGACAATCACCCTTCACTTGAAAGAAAGGTCTACAAGGCTATAGATTTCGTAGAATAAAAATAACCTTTAAAATAACAGCCAATTTTTAAAAAATGGAGACAAGCTTCGGGCTCGTCTCCATTTTTATATGTCCATATGTTTTATTCTCTTCCGTTCCAGCAGTATGTGCAGAGCTTGCAAGGCTCGATATCCGTTGCTGCCAGCAGTTCCTCAAGGGTCTGGAACTTCAGGCTGTCAAATCCAAGCTTTTCTCTCATCAGCTCTACCATGTTGTGATATCTTTCTGTCGATGCATCAGCATACTCTGCAAGAATATCAGCAGGAATGTCAACGCTCTCGCCAAGGTGGTCAGGATTTGCATCTGCTTCTCCGCCAAGACCCTCAAGCTCTCTGATACATCTTCTTGAAATAAGCTCCATATCGCTTACGCTTCTTGAGAAATTCAGATACTTGCAGCCGTACATGATAGGAGGACATGCACTTCTTACGTGTATTTCCTTAGCACCGCTGTCTGTCAGATACTTTACAGTTTCCGACAGCTGAGTTCCTCTTACGATGGAGTCATCCACAAGAACAAACTTCTTGTTCTTTATGATTTTGAATACCGGAATAAGCTTCATCTTAGCGATAACATTTCTCGCCTTCTGATTCTGAGGCATGAAGCTTCTTGGCCATGTAGGAGTATACTTGATCAGCGGTCTTGCATAAGGAATCTTAGATTCACTCGCATAGCCCAGCGCATGAGCAACTCCGCTGTCAGGAACGCCTGCAACGTAGTCTACATCCATCTTTCCGTCCTGCCTTGCCATGCTTGCACCGTTCTTATTTCTCATAACCTCTACGTTGCGGCCTTCATATATAGACGGTGTATAACCGAAATATGACCACAGGAATGTACATACTCTCATTTCATCATGAGGTTTCACAACAGTCTCATCCTTATCAGCCGTAATGAAAGCGATTTCTCCCGGCCCAAGCTCTCTCTCGAACTCATATCCTATATTGATGAATGCGAAGGACTCACTGGCCGCGCATCTTCCGTCTTCCTTCTTTCCTATAATCAGCGGTGTTCTGCCGTACTTGTCTCTTGCCGCGTACATGCCCTCTTCTGTCAAAACCAGCATAGTAACTGAGCCGTCAATTTTTTCCTGCGCAATCTTTATACCTTCGACAAGAGTTTCCCCTGTTGAAATAAGTGCCGCTACAAGCTCCGTATTATTAATGTGTCCCTTGCTCATAGTCATGAACTGCCCGCCGGTTCTTTCGATTATCTCTTCAACCAGGGCTGTCTTGTTATTGATTCTGCCTACTGTTGTCAGAGCAAAATGTCCATTCTTACCTCTCGCTGTAAGGGGCTGCGGATCGCCGTCACTGATTGCACCAATACCGGCATTACCTTCCATTGTCTCAATTTCAGGCTCAAACTTGCTTCTGAATGGACTGTTTTCGATGTTGTGAATAGCTCTGTTAAAGCCATCATTTTCAAGAATACACATTCCCCCGCGCTTAGTTCCAAGGTGAGAATGGTAGTCAGTACCAAAGAAAATATCCATTACACAGTCTGAATGTGAAACTACTCCGAATACACCACCCATAATTTATTCTTTCCTTTCTTTTTCCTACAAAGAATTCCGGCAGATGTTTCATGCCGAATGAAAACATTTTAAAAAATAATTATAACATATTTTCTCGGATTTTCAAGTGGCCGAGGCTTCTCATATGTATTTATCAAAACCGAAAAGAAGCTGCTCCCTGTTATGACAGTCGGAGTTCACCATAAGCTGATGACCCCTTCTGAAAAGCTCTGCAATTATTGCATCTGAAGGATATGCTTCAGTTCTGTAGCCTCTCGCCATGGCTCCGGTATTGATTTCAAATAAGACTGTACCGGGTTTCCCGCCACTCTCAGCATCCCTCGCAAGGCTTTCATCGATGGCATCAAGGGCGCTCATAACGGCTCTGACGTATCTCTCATCATGAGTATCAAAGAGTCTGTTTCCTTCATTAAATTTAGTTATCAGGTCGAAATGGCCTATTATATCGCAGTGGGTTTTGTTGTATATGTCACCCACCACCTTGTAGTAATCCTCTGCAAAAGCCAGAAAATCCCCGTCATAATACTCCCGTACATTGCTGCAGAAGTCCTCTTCACTCAGGTCCACAGAAAGATACCTTCCATCCTTCAGCACGCAGTGAACCGAGCCGATGACGTAGTCCAGCCCGTCGGGAATCTCATCCGAGTAGTAGTCCTGTTCTATGCCCGCCAGAATGTTAATCTCCCCGTCGTACACATCCCGAAGGCGAGAGATTTCATCCATATATTCTCTGTACTGCTCCACTGACATGCAGTAGTCCTCATCGAAGGCAGTATAGCTGTGCCCCGAAAAACCGATTTCGGGGCATCCTAACTCAACAGCCTTCTGAACCAGTTCCTCCAGACTGTCTTTACCGTCGCACAGTATGGAATGTGTGTGATAATTGGAATAATTCATCTTAGACCATCTTCTCCTGTTTTACTTTGTGATCGATAATGTGGCGGGATGCCAGCTCCTTGTGAACATCCTCCACGGTAATACCCATTTCTACCATCAGAACCATTGCGTGATAGGCAAGATCAGCCAGTTCATAGATAGTCTCCGCCTTGTCATCAGCCTTTGCCGCTATGATGACCTCGGTGTTTTCCTCGCCGACTTTCTTCAGAATCTTATCGATTCCCTTGTCGAAAAGATAGGTTGTGTAGGATCCCTCCGGGCGGTCCTTTTTGCGCCCTTCCAGCAGCTCATACAGCCCCTGCAGACTGAATTCGCTCTTCTCGTCACTTGCCCATACCGGATTTTCAAAGCATGAATCGTTACCCAGGTGACAGGCAGGTCCGTCCTTTTCAACAACGACCACCAGCGCATCCTTATCGCAGTCAGCTGTGATGGAAACAATGTGCTGATAATTACCGCTTGTTTCACCCTTAAGCCAGAGCTCCTGTCTGGAGCGGGACCAGAAACAGGTCAGGCCCTTCTCCATAGAGATTTCCAGGCTTTCTCTGTTCATATATGCCAGGGTCAAAACCTTCTTAGTGACAGAATCCACCACGATGGCAGGAATCAGACCCTTTTCATCAAATTTCAGTTCGTCAATATTTACCATTACTATAACCTCACAAGTATATTATTCTTATCCAGTTCCTCTTTCAATTCGTCTATTCCTACCTCACCGAAATGGAATATCGAAGCCGCAAGTCCGGCAGAAACCTTCGGAACCCTGTTGAACAGCGTAACGAAGTCCTCCTTGCAGCCGGCACCGCCTGAAGCAATTACTGGCACATTTACCGCATCACAGACCGCCTCCAGCATCTCAAGGTCGAAGCCCTCCTTCACACCGTCAGTATCGATGGAGTTTACAACAACCTCTCCTGCGCCGCGTGCAACGCAGTCCTTAATCCACTGGATTGCCTCCATCCCCGTGTTCTCTCTTCCGCCCTTTGCGAAAACAGTAAACTGTCCGTCTACCCTCTTCACATCCACAGAAAGAACCACACACTGATTTCCGTATTTCTTTGCCGCCTCATCGATCAGCTGAGGATTCTTTATCGCACCTGAGTTTACACTCACCTTGTCAGCTCCGCATTTCAGCACTCTGTCAAAATCCTCAACAGTGTTTATTCCCCCGCCTACAGTGAGAGGAATGAAAATAGTGGATGCAACCTCCCTCAGAATATCGGTGAACAAAGCTCTCTCCTCGAAGGAAGCTGTAATATCATAAAATACCAGCTCGTCAGCCCCGTTGTCAGAATAGTACTTCGCCAGTTCGACAGGAGATGAAACGTCATTCAGACCCTCGAACTTTACTCCCTTAACAACCCTGCCGTTCTTTACATCCAGGCAGGGAATAATTCTCTTTCTTATCATCTTGCTACCTCTATAGCTTCTCTTAAATCTATGGCACCTGTGTAATACGCCTTACCGATAATGGCACCATGAACGTCCATCTTTCTCAGTTCCTTCACATCCTCCATGGAGGACACACCGCCGGATGCGATGATGTTCATGCTGAATTTCTCAGAAAGCTCTCTGTAAAGCTCCAGATTGGTACCCTTCATTGCGCCATCCTTGGATATATCTGTGCAGATAATGGTCTCCACACCGAGCCCCTGCATCTTTTCCATAAACCTGTCAAGTGTGTACTGCGATTTTTCCAGCCAGCCTTTGATAGCCACATATCCGTCCTTCACGTCGGCACCTACAGCAATTGCGCTGCCGTACTCTGCCACAGCCTTTTTCAGAAACTCCTCATCATTTACAGCAGCAGTTCCAAGGATAACTCTGGATACTCCGGCACTCAGATACGCCTCTACCGTCTCCATGGATCGGATTCCTCCGCCGATTTCAACGAAGAGACCTGTTTCCTCAGCAACCTGCTTCACTATGCCAAGATTGGGAGTCGTTCCATCCTTGGCCCCTTCCAGATCAACCATATGTATGTGCGTAGCACCACAGCTCCTGAAGTCTTCTGCTATTTCCACAGGGTTCTCGCTGTACACCGTCATGTTATCGTAGTCGCCCTTGTACAGGCGTACCGCCTTCCCTTCGTAAAGGTCAATTGCAGGAAGAATTATCATATGATTCCCTCCTCGTTAAAAGCTCTAAGAATGCTGAGTCCCACATTGCCGCTCTTTTCCGGATGGAACTGGCATCCCATCACATTGCCTTTCTGAACGGCAGCTGTAAGTCTGGCACCGTATTCAGCAGTAGCGATAACGCTGTCCTCACAGTTTGTCGCATAATATGAATGTACGAAATACACGCAGTCGCCTTCATTTATATTCTTCAGCAGTGTGTTTTCCTTACAGATATCCAGCCTGTTCCATCCCATATGCGGAACGTTCAGCTCAGCCGGAATCACACCCTCCATAGGTACTACGTCCCCCTTCAGAAGTCCGAGTCCCTCGTGAACACCGTATTCGTATCCTTTTTCGAAGAGCAGCTGCATTCCGAGGCAGATGCCCATTAACGGCTTGCCTTCCTCTGCCTGCTCTATTACTATCTTATCCAGACCTGTTTCCCTAAGCTTATTTATCGCATCCCCGAAGGCACCTACGCCGGGAAGAATCACTCTGTCTGCTTTTCTGATTACCTCAGGATCCGCAGTAATCACAGATTCAGCCCCGATGCAGTTAAGCGATGAGCTCAGAGAAAACAGATTACCTACACCATAATCAATTATTGCAATCATAAATCCTTACCTGTCCTATAGCATTCCTTTTGTGGAAGGCATCTGGTTCTTTGCTCTTTCATCTATAGAGCACGCCTCCCTCATCACACGTGCAGCAGCCTTAAAAACACCCTCGATAATGTGGTGTGAATTTTCTCCGGCTATCTGTCTGATATGAAGTGTAATCCCCGCTTCTCTGGCAAAAGCAATATAAAACTCCTTGCACAGTTCAGTATCAAAGTCTCCCACCTTCTGAGCAGGTATGTTCAGATCAAAATACACACCGCTTCTGCCTGAAATATCAACAGCAGCCATAATCAGTGTCTCATCCATCGGAAGAACAATGTCTCCATATCGTTTAATACCGATTTTATCTCCCAAAGTTTCGCGAAATGCTCTTCCAAGACAGATTCCGATATCTTCAACTGTGTGGTGATAATCAACGTCAGTGTCGCCGTCGCATTTCACCTCCAGGTCGAACATGCCGTGCTTCGCAAACAATGTCAGCATGTGATTCAGAAATCCGCATCCCGTATCACATTCCGATCTGCCTTCCCCGTCCAGCTCCAGAGAAAGCTTTATCTTAGTTTCATTGGTTTCTCTTCTAATATCAATATTTCTCATTTTCTGTCTCCAGTACTTCACTCACGGCTTCAAGGAATCTGTCCATCTCTTCCCTTGTGCCTATGGTGATTCTGTTATACTCTTTAATTCTTTCCTTGCTGAAGTGCCTTATCAGGATTCCCTTCTCGTCCTTCAGTCTCTCGTACAGTCTCTCTCCCGAAATACTGTCGCTCTTAGCCAGCAGGAAGTTGCTCTTCGACGGTATTACATCAAAACCCATTTCCCCAAGCCTCTCGGCAGTGTATTCTCTGTTCTCGGCAATCACCCTGCAGTTGTTCATATAGTATGAGTTGGTTTTGATAGCGGCGATACCCAGAGCCATGGAAACCCTGTTTATGTTGTAAGGGTTTGAGGCGTAGCGGAGAGTGTTCAGATCCTGTATGATCTTTTCGCCGGCAACTGCGACACCCAGTCTGGCGCCGGCCAGGGATCTCGACTTGGAGAAGGTCTGTGAAACGAGAAGGTTCTCGTATCTGTCGATCAGCGCCACCGCACTTTCTGCACCGAAGTCAACATATGCCTCGTCGATAATTACGATATTGTCCGGATTGGATGCGAGAATTTTCTCAATGTCCGATAGTTCCAGAGCAATTCCGGTCGGTGCGTTAGGGTTGGGAATTACGATTGTCTTTCCGATTCCCATATAGTCGTTAATATCTATTGTAAAATCCTCCTTCAGGGGGATTTCCTCGTAGCTCACTCTGTTGTACTCTGCCACGGAGGTGTAAAATCCGTAAGTTATATCCGGCATCACAAGAGGCGCCTTCTCATCTGCATACGCAAGAAATGCGTAGTTCAGAACCTCATCGGAGCCGTTTGTAATCATAACCTGGGACGGCTTCACACCCAGGAGCTCAGCCTGTGCCTTCACCAGCTCACTGCAGTCCGGATCCGGATACAGCTGCAGTCTGTCAAGCTCGGTGAGAGCCGCTTTCATCGTTTCTTCTGAAGGCGGAAAAGGTGACTCATTGGTGTTCAGCTTGATGTATTTCCTGTCCTTTGGCTGCTCGCCGGGAGTGTATGGAGTGAGACATGAGAATTTTTCTGAAAAAAATCTGCTCATCTATCTGTTCTCCTTATCCTGAAATCTTATCTGTGCGCTTCTGCCGTGAGCGTCCAGACCCTCCTTGTCGGCAAAGTATGCAATCTTATCTGCAACCTCACCAAGAGCATCCTTAGTGTAGTATGTATACTGCGATTTCTTTACAAAGTCATCTACAGACAGCGGTGAAGAAAATCTCGCTGTTCCGCTTGTAGGCAGTGTGTGATTAGGACCTGCAAAGTAATCACCTAATGCTTCAGGACAGTTTTTGCCCATGAATATTGAACCTGCGTGTTTTACCTTGTCCAGATAGTCGAACGGATTGTCCATGCACAGTTCCAGGTGTTCAGGCGCTATTTCATTCGCAATATCTATGGCAAGCATCAGATCGTCAGCAACGATGATTTTACCGTTATTGTCGATGGATGTCCTTGCGATTTCCTGTCTTGGAAGCTCAGCCAGCTGCTTTTCGATTTCTGCCTGCACAGCCTCTGCGAATGCGTAGCTGTCTGTTACAAGAACAGCTGATGCCATCTTGTCGTGTTCTGCCTGGGAAAGAAGATCTGCCGCAACGAAGCGTGCTTCACATGTGGAGTCAGCCACAACCAGGATTTCACTCGGTCCTGCTATCATGTCGATTGAGACCTTTCCGAACACCTGTCTCTTCGCCTCTGCTACAAAGGCATTTCCCGGTCCAACTATCTTGTCCACTCTCGGCACGGTTTCTGTACCGTACGCAAGAGCTGCAACAGCCTGTGCACCGCCCATCTTGAATATTCTGTCCACGCCGGCGATTCTCGCAGCTGCCAGAATAACAGGATTGATTTTACCATCAGCTCCCGGAGGAGTTGTAATTACAATTTCTCCGCAGCCTGCAATCTTTGCGGGAATGCTGTCCATCAGAACCGTTGACGGATATGCCGCAGTACCGCCCGGAACATACAGTCCCACCTTTTCCAGAGGAGTGACCTTCTGTCCAAGAACAACTCCGTTATCCTTTCTTATTTCGAAGCCCTCCTTAACCTGGTGTCTGTGATACTCTCTGATATTCTCTGCCGCTTCCTCAAGAATGGACAGGAATTCATCGTCAACAGCCCGGAAAGCCTCTTCAAATTCCTCTTCACTTACCTCCAGAGACTCAAGCTCCGCCTTGTCGAATTTTTTGCCATATTCAAAAAGTGCCTTGTCTCCATTGGTCTTAACGTTTTCTATTATTTCTGTTACTACATCAGTAACGCCTGAGAATGTGTCCTCTCTGGCAAAGATAGTGTTTTTATCTACCTTATTGTAATCATATATCTTAATAATTGTTCTCTACCTGCTCTTTCATTAGATTTACTATGTTTTTGATTTCTTTAGTCTTAAACTTGAAGTTTGCCTTGTTGGCAATCAGTCTTGCACTTATAGGAAGAATCTCATCTACTATGACAAGGTCGTTCTCCCTGAGTGAATTTCCGGTCTCCACGATATCCACGATTACGTCTGACAGCCCGAGAATTGGCGCCAGTTCCACAGAACCGTGAAGCTTGATGATGTCTATATCCCTTCCCTGCTTTGCATAGTAGTCCGATGCAATGTTTACAAATTCCGTGGCTACTCTCAGAGTTTTCTCTCCATCGTCGTAGAAATCTCTCATAGCCGCTGCACACATGCGACAGATTCCCAGCTTAAGGTCAAGGAGCTCATATACCTCCGGATGTCGTTCGAGAAGAATGTCTTTTCCGGCAATTCCCAGGTCGGCAACACCTCTCTCGACGTAAATCGGCACGTCAGAGGGCTTTACCCAGAAATATCTGATGCCCTTTTCCGGGTTCTCAAAGATAAGCTTTCTTCCTTTGTCGTGCATCTCGGCACAATCAAAACCGGCTTTCTCGAAAAGGTCGTATACCTTTTCACCTAATCTTCCCTTTGGGAGTGCTACGTTAACCATTAGTGACCCTCCCTTCTCATATCTATAATGTTATCATATCTCAGCTTCTCCGGAATGACCTTCTGAACTGAAACAGAATATCCTGCGTTGATAAGCTGTCTGCTCTTTGCCGCAATTTCAACGATGTCGTCCTCACTGTCATACAGAATCAGATAGTCCAGACTTCCCTTTGGTGTCGAATTATAGTTCAGCGCTGACAGCATATCGAGAGAAATGGCAAAACCAATGCCCATGGATTCTCTTCCCATTTTTTCCAGAAGTCTGTCATACTGACCGCCTACCAGCACATTGTCGCTTATTCCCTTTAAAAACCCCTGAAAAAGAATATTGTTGTAGTAATCCATATCATTAACAATGGAAAAATCTACAACAAACTTGTCCTTATGCTCCGTAGAAGCAATTATCTTATAAATAATTTTAATCTCTTCCAGTCCTTCTCTGCTTTCATCAGAGTCGCACAGTTTTTCCAGAGATGGAATAACTGATCCCATGTCACCATAAAGGGAAACAAGCGTCGTAATCTTTTCAGTTTTCTCCTCCGGAACAGAATGTTTTCTGCATAAACGCTCTAAATCATGAGTGTTTTTGGCTTTGATATATGTAAGTGCACGTCTTCTCATGTCTTCATCTTTGCACACCTCGCCAAGAAGGCTGTCAAGAATTCCTAAATGAGAAATGCTGACCACATAGTCATCTGAAATTTCAGCAAGACTGTCCGCCGCCAGCATGAGCACTTCCGAGATATCATACAGATCCAAATCTCCTATACATTCGATTCCAGCCTGCTTCATTTCTCTGAAGCGCTTGCTATGTCGTCCTGTTCTATATATAAATTCATCGTAATAAACTCTGTGCTTTACACCGTCTGTATCCTCTGTCTGCTTAATAACTGACAGCGTAACATCCGGTCTTAAAGCCATGAGCTTACCGTTTGTGTCATAAAAAGTAACGATCTTATCACCGGAAATGAAATCCTTGTTTTCCAGGTAAAAATCGTATTCTTCAAATTTGTTCATTTTAAAAGGCAGATATCCGTGCTTTCTGTACAGTTTCCTTAATGCAAGGACAGCACGTTCATCATTTTTCAAAATTTTCTTGCTAATCAACTTTCTTCTCCTGAGCTTTAATTTGCTTTATCGCTTTAGCGCGATACTGTGTTAAATAATACCCTAAAATTCCCTATTTGTCAACCTTTCTTCGCCATAAAGCGGGAATTCCGAACATAATTGACCAGACCGCACCAAAAAGTAGTGGAATGGATGCCAGATATCCTGGATTTCCCCATAGTCCCTCGAAAAATGACAGCGGATTTCCCGTTCCGGCTCCGTTCAGGAACATATACTCGGTGTCAAAAATCTTGTTGAAGATAAATACAAGAACCGCAACCCCGATAAGCGGCGGAATCGCCTTGCGAAAAACGCTGAACCGCGGTCTGAGTCCTCCTGCCAGAAGCAGCAGCGGATATATGAACAGCATGATATGTACGGTAAAGCTGTGTATGTGCATAAAAGATGTTATCGGAAGTCTGGTCCAGGTAGGACAGAGTATGGCTGCCAGTGCCGCCGGCATGCATAAGGCATACAGGAAGTTCCCTATTATTTCTTTAACCCTGTCTGATTTTGCAAACCAGGCGTGATAGAGAATTATATAGATGTTTATGCTGCACAGATGCAACGGCAGATAGTCCAGCATAGAATGATGTCCGTAGAGTACCAGAAAGTATTTTCCCAGCTCATCAGCAAAGATAAGCAGTGCCAGGACTTTCAGCATAAGGTTTCTCTTTCTGTCATCCAGCCTTCTGTAAATGACGCAGAGCAGAACAGCACTTATGATAAAAACTCCTATCCATGCAAAATGAAGCGGACCATAGGCGCTGAAACCCAGTCCGTCAGGTATAGATTCACTGGTTTCCCAAAAATATTTTCCCATCGCGTTTACCCCTTTGATTATTTTATCCTATATGCTATAGTATACATTGCATAACGCGTTATTTCAACATCACTGGCAGATCAGGACGGTGTCAAGTTGTTGTGGAGTTTTTTGTTGACATTAATTCCAAAATATATT
>JBJESZ010000014.1:17385-19468 GCA_051883055.1 Emergencia sp. | reverse complement strand
AAAAAAACATAGAGCGAATATTCGATGCAGCATCGGATTTTGATATCCTGAGAGACTTTGTCTACAGTCTAAAACCTCCCGGATAGAAAACCGAGAGGCCATATGATCTGATTAAGATGTCATTTAATATGGCAGCCGTAAGATGGTGCCAATCATCAGATTGTACGGATCCACATTTGGATTAGCATCCATAAGGTCATCCAATCTGATATTGTGCATTCTTGCGATTAAGTACAAGGTGTCGCCTGCTTTAACTGTATGCGTCTTTGGCTTTGGAGCGGGAGCAGGTGTGGTATTCGATGCAGGCATCTGAACGGGTTCAGCTCTTTCCACAACAACTGGAATTTCGATGACCTGTGGTATCCCCATGTTCTGCTGGGTCTGTGGATTCTGCCGGGTCTGGGTCTGTTGTGCGGATGAATTCTGAGGTGACTGCTGGTTCTGCATACTATGAGGGGTCTGAGCTGCATGCGGTGTCTGGTCATGGGCCTGATGCTGATGCGTATGGCCGGCTGCCGGTGCCGACGGACGTGGAGGCATGATTGGGGGACGCTGTCCCATTGGACGCTGTTCAGCCTGCTGAGCCTGCTCATTTCGAGAACTTTGAGCTGTCTGCGGTGTATTCATATTCTGCTGAGCCTGCTCATTCTGCCTAGCCTGCATTTGGGCTGCCTGCTGAGCCTGCTGAGTTGCCTGAGCCGCGTGATGCTCATGCATATTCTGCGGTGCATGCACATGCTGCGACTCCTGCTGTGCCTGAATGTCCGGCCGCATTCCTGCAGGGAGCTGTGAAATGTCTCCGGGGATGCAGAGTCTGGTGCCGATCAGAAGATTGTAGGGATCGCTGATTCCGTTTACCTTCATGAGGAGAGAAACGGGCAGATCATATTTTTCTGCAATAGAATAGAGGGTATCGCCCTCTGTGACGGTGTATACGTCGATACAAAAAAGAATATTATTCATACAAAACCACCTTTCACATTATATTATTTGACAGACACGGTAATTGTGATAAAATAGTTGACATTATCGCAATAAAAATATAGAATATCGCGAAACAGCTTACAAAAGGAGATTAGAAATGAAGAGATTTTTACGATCACCGGTATTTGTCTTATTAATAGCTATGGTGATACTGAACATTTTAGAAGGGGATTTTAGCAATATGGGGGACTTGATAATGAGCAAGCTGCTTATGCTGCCGGCCATTATAATTGGACTTTCCTTCCATGAGTTTGCGCATGCCGCAGTTTCCAACGCTCTTGGAGACCCGACACCGAAGGCACAGGGAAGAGTAACAATCAACCCGCTTGCGCATATCGATCCATTCGGTTTTGTTGCCCTGTTTATCGCAGGCTTCGGATGGGGTCAGCCGGTGCAGATTGACCCTCGCTATTACAAAAACAGAAGAGTGGGAGAAATACTCGTTGCTTTTGCCGGCGTAACAATGAACCTGCTGCTTGCCGTTGTGTTTGCGTTTGTTATCAAAGCTTTTTTAGCCTTCGCGCCTTCAATGGGCAGTGAGTTTATTGCACAGATAATACTGGAAATGCTAGTCGATGTCGTTCTGATAAATATCGTGCTTATGGTATTCAACCTGCTTCCTGTTCCTCCTCTTGACGGATTTGGAATTGTAACACAGATTTTCAAGCTTGAAAGATACGACTGGTATTACAAGATTTATGACAAGGGATTCCTGATTCTGCTGATTCTGATACTGTTCAATGTGACTGATCTGGTGCTTCAGCCGTGTGTTTCATTTGTCTACTCAGCAATAATGGGACTGATACTTTAGAAAATATGATATAGAATATGATAAAAAGAAGGACGAAACAGAATACTCTGAATATCGTCCTTCTTTTTGTGCAGGTAAGCTATGATGCAGGTTTCAGCCTGCTTTATCCGATAAGAGGGAGCACCATCTGAATGAAGCTCCAGAACAGTTTCAGGCCATAGAATATAATTACAATACCGCATACGATGTTTATTACACGAAGGGTACGATCGGTTATCTTGGCACTGAATAGAGAAATAATTGTTGAAATTCCAAGGAACCATATAACCGATGCACTTGCAAATCCAC
>JBJESZ010000014.1:0-17285 GCA_051883055.1 Emergencia sp. | reverse complement strand
CCCATAGTCAGACCCTGAAGATAAATATCCATAAAGAATAATCCTCCTTAATAAATAAACTTGCTCTTTTTTTACTACCTGCTATAATAATAGTACCATTATGAATAAAGTGCAATAACGCAAATTTATATGAGCAGGTAAGCATTAGCTTACCTTACGCAGGTGTCACAGGAAATAAGCCCCTGCACAGAAAGGAGTTAACCCATGATAGAAACTCATTATGAATGCCCATGTCTGGAAAAATGCCCTCTGAATTATACTATGTCTATTATCGGGGGCAAGTGGAAAATGCAGATTATATGTGCTTTGAACAATCAGGGAAAGCTTCGGTACAATGAACTCAAGAGAAAGCTTGACGGTATTTCTAATACAGTTCTGGCAAGCTCTCTAAAGGAACTTGAGGAAGAGGGACTGGTTGAACGTAAGGAGTATCTGGAGGTTCCGATAAGAGTGGAGTATTCATCCACTGACATGTGCGACCGGCTGATGCCTATTCTTGAGCAGTTAAGTGACTGGGGAGAAGAGATGATGAAGAACAAAGAGGAGGAGAATAAGGAATGAAACTGATTTCTTGGAATGTTAACGGTCTAAGAGCCGTTATGGGAAAGAATTTTATGGATTTTTTCAATGATATAGATGCAGATATATTCTGCCTGCAGGAGACAAAGCTTCAGGCGGGTCAGATAGAAATGGATCTGCCGGGATACCACCAGTACTGGAACTATGCAGATAAGAAGGGATATTCCGGAACAGCAATCTTTACTAAGAAGGAGCCGGTCAGCGTTTCATACGGAATAGGAATAGATGAGCATGATCATGAGGGAAGAGTAATAACACTGGAGTTTGAAGATTTCTATATGATTACTGTTTACACACCGAATTCGCAGAACGAACTGAAGAGGCTGGAATATCGAATGAAGTGGGAGGATGACTTCAGGGCTTATCTGAACAGGCTTAAAGAAACTAAGCCGGTGATTGTAACCGGTGACCTGAACGTGGCACATAAGGAAATCGACCTGAAAAATCCAAAGACTAACCGCAGAAATGCAGGCTTCACTGATGAAGAGAGGGAAAAGATGACTGAACTTCTCGAAAGTGGATTTATTGACACCTTCAGATATTTTCATCCTGATGAAGAAGGTACATATTCCTGGTGGTCCTACAGGTTTAAGGCAAGAGAGAAGAACGCAGGATGGAGAATTGATTACTTCCTGACGTCTGAGGATTTCGAGGAAAGACTAGTAGACGCGAAGATACATACAGAAATTTTTGGGTCTGACCATTGCCCGGTAGAGTTGGAAATTCAATAGTCTGAGTGAAGTAAAGAAAAATTATTAGCACTCTTTTGCGGTGAGTGCTAAATTTTTCTTTACTTTTTGTTTTTTTGGGTTTACAATAGTCGTAGAGATTAGAGAAAAGTGGTTAGACTAAGGCAAAGGGGGCCGGTCATAACCACAGGGGGTACTAATTGAAAAGAGATTAAACCATATAGTTGGGAGGGATTATAATGAACGTTGAAAAACTTACTCAGAATGCGCAGAGCGCAATAATGGAATGTCAGAACATTGCAATTTCTGAAGGACATCAGATGCTTGAGGTTGAACATCTGCACCTTGCACTTCTAATGCAGTCAGACGGACTGATTCCTAAGCTGCTGAAAAACATGGAAGTTGATCCGGCTACACTTATCGGTGAGCTTCAGGCTGAAATTGAGAAGCTGCCGAGAGTTTCAGGAAATGCAGACAACATCTATGCTTCACGACGTCTGAATCAGGTTCTGATTAATGCTGAAAAAGAGGCTCAGAATTTCAAGGACGAGTATACAAGTGTAGAACACATCTACCTTGCAATGCTTGGAGAACACGGAACTCCTACAGCAAAGATTTTTGCAAAGCATCATATCACCAAGGATAAATTCCTGACTGCCTTGTCAAAGGTAAGAGGAAACCAGCGTGTTACCAGTCAGAATCCGGAGGAGAACTACGATGTACTGAACAAGTACGGCAGAGACCTGGTTGAAATGGCAAGAGAGGGAAAACTCGATCCGGTAATCGGAAGAGACAGTGAAATCAGACATGCAATTCAGATTCTGTCAAGAAGAACAAAGAACAATCCGGTTCTTATCGGCGAACCGGGAGTAGGTAAAACTGCGGTAGTTGAGGGGCTGGCGCAGAGAATACTAAACGGCGACGTACCGGAGGGGCTGAAAGACAAGACAATATTTGCTCTGGATATGGGAGCTTTGATCGCCGGTGCAAAATTCAGGGGAGAATTCGAAGAAAGACTTAAGGCTGTTCTTAACGAGGTTGAGAAGTCAGAGGGCAGAATCATACTGTTCATCGACGAGATTCACAACATCGTAGGCGCCGGCAGAACTGAGGGCTCCATGGATGCCGGAAACCTGCTGAAGCCTAAACTTGCCAGGGGCGAGCTGCACTGCATAGGTGCCACAACCCTTGACGAATACAGAAAGTACATCGAAAAGGATGCGGCTCTTGAGAGACGTTTCCAGAAGGTACTTGTTGATCAGCCTACTGTTGAAGATACAATTTCAATCCTTCGCGGTCTGAAGGAAAGATTCGAGATTCATCACGGTGTAAGAATTACAGACAATGCCCTGATTGCCTGCGCTACGCTGTCAGACAGATATATTTCAGACAGATTCCTGCCTGACAAGGCTATCGACCTGATGGACGAGGCGGCATCCAAAATCAGAACAGAGATTGACAGCCTTCCTGCAGAGCTAGATGAGATTTCCAGAAAGATTATGCAGCTTGAAATAGAGAAACAGGCACTTGGAAAAGAAAGTGACAAGGCATCTATGGCAAGACTGGAAACACTGGAAAAAGAACTGGCACAGCTGAAGGAGGAGGACGCTGTTCTAAGAGCTCAGTGGGAAAACGAAAAGAAAGTTATCACTGAGCTGAAGGGTACCAAGGAACAGATTGAAGAAGTCAAGAGACAGATGGAGGACGCTGAAAGAAGCTATGACCTTGAGAAACTGGCACAGCTTAAGTACGGTACTCTTCCTGAACTGGAAAAGAAGCTGGAGGCAGAAAAGGAGAATGCATCTGCAGATCAGGAAAAGCGTCTGCTGAAGGAAGAAGTAGGCGAAGAGGAGATAGCAGAGGTTGTATCAGCGTGGACCGGGATTCCTGTTGCAAAGCTGGTGGAAACAGAAAGAGAAAAGCTTCTGAAGCTGCCGGAAATCCTTCATAAGCGAGTAATCGGACAGGATGAGGGCGTAACTTCAGTTTCCGAATCAATCCTGAGAGCAAGAGCCGGCCTGAAGGATGAGAACAGACCTATCGGTTCATTCATCTTCCTTGGACCTACAGGTGTAGGTAAGACTGAGCTGGCAAAGGCTTTATCAGAAGCACTGTTCGATTCCGAGAGAAATATGATAAGAATCGACATGTCAGAATATATGGAAAAGCACTCGGTTTCACGTCTGGTTGGAGCGCCTCCGGGATACGTTGGCTACGATGAAGGCGGTCAGCTGACAGAGGCGGTTAGAAGAAAACCTTACAGCGTAATTCTGTTCGACGAAATAGAAAAAGCTCATCCGGATGTTTTCAACATTCTGCTGCAGCTGCTTGATGACGGCCGACTGACAGATAACCAGGGAAGAACTGTAGATTTCAAGAACACTATTGTCATCATGACCTCAAACATCGGAAGTGCGGATCTGATAGAGGGAATTCGTGAGGACGGAACTATCTCTGAGGAGACAAAGGAGCAGGTTGAAGGCCAGCTGCACAACTACTTCAGACCTGAGTTCCTGAACAGAATCGACGACATAGTTGTGTTCAGTCCGCTGACTCTCGACCAGATTGTCGGCATTATCCAGCTGTCGCTTAAGTCACTGGAAAACCGTCTTGCAGAGCGCAACATTACTCTTGTTCTAACCGATGCAGGCAAGGAATTCATCGCCGGGGAGGCATACGATCCTAACTTCGGTGCACGTCCGGTCAAGAGATATCTGCAGAAGCATCTGGAGACAGAGCTTGCATCAAAACTCATAAAGGGTGAAATCGTTGACGGTGACACAGTAACCATCGATTCAGACGGTACAGCCCTAATAATCAGTGCCCAGGCTTAACCACTGCATGGACCTGAGGAAATAATAAACGGGATATCAGCATTTTCAAGTCTGGTATCCCGTTTCAGCATACACAAATAATTACGTTGTTTATAATTGCGTTATTTTACAATGAATTTTGGATCTGATATTTTTATATCCCTGTCGTATACAACACTTTCCGGCTTCTTCTCCAGAAGGGAAGGGTTCTTCAGATATCTGTTGAATTCTCTGAAACATCTTCCGTAGTAATGACCATCGGCTATACGTTCGTCAGTTACGATTCCAAGCTCCATGAATTTGCGTTCCTCAAATTCACCCTCTGAATTCCTGACCACTCTGTTCTTTGGCAGTCCCATCGCACAGAAAATTCCCGTTGTTCCAAACTCGTAAATGTGATGGAAAATTGCTTCTGTTCTGATGGATGCAAGATTTGTAATGAACAGTGACGTGTGGAAAGGGCTAGCATCACAGATTACAAAGGGCAGCCAGAAGTGCTTGTCGATGAATTTAAGAACACTCACGCCGACTGAAAGGAGCCCCGGTATCTTCAGAAGAATATTGGCGATACGGTCCATGGAAGTTGATTCACCACGCTCTTTGACAGCTTCCACAGCGTTGTTTATTTTTTCGTTTACTGTGAAGATATCGTCATCAAGATTGAAATAAACCTTAATAGTGGTGCTGTCGTTATGTGTCAGCGTAACAAAGGTTACGCAGAAGTGATTTCGGGAATAAATTCTCTTGTTCACAACGAATCTGTTAAGATACGGATTCTGAGATACTACCCGAAGATAGGCTGCAATGATTATCGCCATATGATTCATGGCTATGCCTTTTCTTCTGCATTCTCTAGTATAGTCACGCAGAATTTCATAGTCTATTTCCTCGGAAATACTGTTGGATGCGTCGTATCTCTTGTCCATAATATATGGCGTAATGGTGTAAATGGGGGCGGTTGTTTTTACTCTATAGCCGTCTGCTCTATGCATTATCTGTCTCCTGTTCTGTAATTTAGTGCGTCATATATCGAATTATTTAATGTTTTCTCTCTTTTCCCTCTAAGCAAAGTTCTTCGTCTTACGGAATTGTTCATATGATCCATCATGGCAATTACACCCGCAGTCGTGTCTCTGTCTACAAAAGCCTTATAGATTTCCCTGTGTTCGGCAAAAACCATGTCAAGGTAGCCGGGTATGGTATAATCCGAAGGTCTGCAGTATTTCAGATATGTCTGGTAGGAGGTAAGCTGTTTGATGAGTCCTGCATTATGAGTTGCATTATGTATAATCTGATGAAAGGCTGCATTTATGGAAATCATCTTGTCAATGTCATTTTTCATAGTGTAAAATTCCATAAACTCGAAGCTTTCCTCCAGTTCGGCAAACTCTTCATCGGTAATACGCTCTATGGCCCATTTTACGGCACAGACCTCACAGCTGGTACGCAGTTCAAGTATATCGTCAATATCCCGGTCAGACAAACCGATTACAAAAGCGCCCCTGTTGGGAATACTTTCAATTAATCCGTCAGTTTCCAGCTGACAGAAGGCTTCCCTTACAGGGGTTCTGCTCACATTATATTCGCTGCAGATTTTCTGTTCAGTTATTTTTGCCCCGGGTCTGAGCTTTCCGGTTAGAATATCCTCCAGAAGCTCGGTATATACAGTTGAATGCAGACTTTTTGGATCGTTTGTCCTGCCGTCTTCCAGATACTGAATTATAGACATATTTACCTCACGTTGTCCTTCTTGTTACATACATTATAATGGATTGTATACAATTCTGTCAAGAAAGGGTCGATAAACAGTAGAATATAAAGCCGAAATATGGTATCATTAGAGTACTATGAAGAAAGAGATTATAAATAAGATTTTAGACATTTTAGAAGAAACGTATCCGGAGGCAGAATGCGCCCTGGATCATGATAACGTATTTCAGCTGATCGTTGCAGTTGCACTGTCAGCACAGACAACGGATGTAAGCGTGAATAAGGTTACACCGGGACTGTTTGCGGTATATCCTACAGCCGAGGCTCTGGCAGAAGCTGATCCGGAAGACGTTGCGGGATACATAAGAAGAATAGGAATGTACAAAACTAAGTCGAGAAACATTGTCAACATGGCCAGAATGCTTGTTGAACGTTTCGGCGGACAGGTTCCTGAAGACTACGATTCACTTGTTTCGCTGCCCGGAGTCGGACGAAAGACTGCAAATGTGGTTCTCTCTGTCGGCTTTGGTCACCAGAGGATTGCGGTAGATACACATGTGTTCAGAGTGGCCAACAAAATCGGTTTTGTTCACGAAAAGGATGTGCTGAAGACTGAGCTGGCTTTGATGGAGGTCATCCCTGAAGAAAGATGGTCCAAAACCCATCATTCGCTTATTTTCCATGGACGCAACTGCTGCGTGGCGCGTAAGCCGAGGTGCGGGGAGTGCCCGGTCAAAACCTACTGTGAGGGGTGTGAGGAATAATGTCAGCGGAAACGAAAACTAACGCAATGAGGCTCCTGGACAGCAAAAAGGCTGCTTACACCATGCACGATTACGGTCCGGAGGATGCAAAGAAACAGCCCAACATCTTCAAAACGCTGGTTACAGTGGGAAAAACAGGAGCGAACTATGTCTTCGTAGTGCCTATCGGCAGGGAGCTGGACCTGAAAAAGGCGGCTAAAGCTGTAGGCGAAAAGAACATAGAAATGATAAGAGAAAGGGAACTTCTGCCTCTGACCGGTTATGTTCACGGAGGATGCTCTCCTCTGGGCATGAAAAAATTCTTCAGAACCACTATAGACAAAAGTGCCGAAGATTTCACGACTATCATGTTCAGCGGTGGAAAAATAGGTAAACAGATAGAAACTTCACTGGATGAGCTTGCAAAAGCCATCAGGTTTTCGATTGAGGATATCAGTAAATGAGAATAATTAAATGGATAATAAAGAAGATACTTTTTCTGGTTATCATGGTGTGTGCAATCGGCGGAATCTGCCTGATGACACTGAACAATCACGTGGTCAATTCGGAAAAGGATAATATTGTTTCTGTTATCACCGGCTCCAAGACAGAGTTCACGCGGGTGGAAAAGCAGGCGATTCACGATATTGACCCTCAGTGCGCCATCGTGCTCGGAGCGGGAATCATTGACGACGAAACGCCTACGCCAATGCTGAGGGACAGGCTCGATGCAGGGATTCTGCTTTATAAGAACGGGCTGGTATCAAAACTCCTTCTGACCGGTGACAACGGCACCAGTGAGCACAATGAAATTCATGTGATGCTTAATTACACTATTGATGCAGGCGTCCCGGAAGAAGATATATACTGTGATCATGCAGGATTTTCCACTTACGATTCGATGTACAGAGCAAAGGAAATCTTCCAGGTTGAGCGTGCTGTCATAGTTACACAGACTTACCATGAGTACAGAAGTCTGTACAATGCGGAAAAAATGGGAATGAAGTGTGTGGGAGTTTCAAGTGACCAGGAGAAGTACAGCGGACAGCCTGTCAGAGAACTGAGAGAGATTCTTGCCAGGGTGAAGGATTACTTTAAGTGTATGGTCAAGCCGGCGGCAACTCTAGGCGGGGATATTATATCCCTGATTGAGAGTGGAGTGGCTACACATGGGGAATGATAAGTACTAAAGAATTAACGCCCTAAAGCGTTTATTGTTGATTTTCACAAAAAAGTGAATAATTTTTGTTCTAGTTGTTGCAAAGGTGTAGATTGTGTGTTATCATAAGCGATGTTAGTTTACAGATTCGAATGCGGTATACTGAAGCTGCCGCTGCAATTGCACCGATGCAGCAGATGAACATGCATGAGGACAGCAGAAACTATGCTCTCTGGAGAGTACCGTAAAGGTCGCCGAAGGTTTAAGCGGTCGGACATGAGCAATCCGAACGTGATATCTCAGGCAAAGAGGACAGAGCGAAATAGTTTATCTAAAATAGCTTATGTCATCTCTCTGGAAAGTCGAATTTATTCGACTTTTTTTAGTTTTATCAATTTAGGAGGAGATGAAAAAATGATTACTGATTTACTTAAGACTGTGGACGACTTTGTGTGGGGTATTCCTCTTATTGTCCTTATTATGGGAACGGGTATCCTGTTGACGTGCAGAGTCAAACTGCTCCAGGTAAGAAAACTTGGGCTTGCTCTTAAACTTATGATTCGTAATGAAGAAGACGGCGCAGGAGAAGTATCCAGCTTCGGCGCATTCTGTACAGCAATGGCAGCTACTATCGGTACAGGTAATATTGTAGGTGTAGCTACAGCGGTAGCGGCAGGCGGACCCGGCGCTATTTTCTGGATGGTACTGGCGGCTTTCTTCGGAATGGCAACGAAGTATTCTGAAGGTGTGCTTGCTGTAAAGTACAGAACTGTTGATGCTGACGGGCATTCGCTGGGAGGACCTTTCTACTACATTGAAAAGGGAATGGGAAGCAGCTGGAAATGGCTGGGTAAACTCTTCGCACTATTCGGAATCGGTGCTGGACTTCTTGGTATCGGTACCATTACACAGGTTAACGGTATCGCTTCTGCAGTAAAGGGGTTTGCTGATCCGAACAACCAGCACATGATTAATCTGTTCGGCAGCTCATACTCAATTGCAACAGTTGCTACAGCTGTTGTGGTGGCAGTAGTTACAGCTCTTGTAGTCATCGGCGGCATCAAGAGAATATCAAGCGTTACAACTGTAATTGTTCCGTTCATGGCAATTACATACGTTGTCGTTTGTCTGGCAATTATTATTTATAATATTAAAGAATTCCCGGCAGCAATCGTTACAATTGTTCAGTCTGCTTTCGGACTGCGCGCTGTGACAGGTGGTGCTCTTGGAGCTATGATGATAGCAATGCAGAAGGGTGTTGCAAGAGGAATCTTCTCTAACGAAGCAGGTTTGGGTAGTGCTCCAATCGCGGCTGCAGCTGCCAAGACTTCATCATGTGTTCGCCAGGGACTTATTTCCATGACCGGTACATTTATCGATACAATCGTTATCTGTACTATGACAGGAACTACACTGGTAATGACAGGTGCTGCTGATACAGGTCTGGAAGGCGCAGCATGCACAAGCTACGCTTTCGGTACAGGACTTCCATGGTCACAGTCAGCTGGTTCATTTGTCCTGATGCTGTGTCTTGCCTTCTTCGCATTCACAACAATTCTCGGATGGGACTACTATTCAGAAAGATGTCTGGAATATCTTGTAGGTAAGAATAAAGGAATACTATCTGCATACAGATGGCTGTACATACTTGCAGTTCTAATCGGACCGTTCCTCACAGTAAAAGCTGTATGGACTCTGGCAGATATATTCAACGGGCTGATGGCTATTCCTAACCTTATCGCTTTGATTGCGCTGAGCGGTGTTGTTGCAAAGGAAACTAAGGATTTCTTTAAAAGGGAACCTCATCTGTAAAGAGAAAATTACATAAAAAGGGTATTCTAATAGAACCCGGCCGGCTGTGATTGCAGACGGTCGGGTTTTTCGCTGCATAAAAAACCGGCAATTACATTTTAGCAATTGCCGGTTCTGTTCTTGATATTTCAGATGGTATTATATTATGCGTTCTTACCGCAACATTTCTTGTATTTTTTTCCGCTTCCGCAAGGGCATGGATCGTTTCTGCCCGGCTTCTTTTCTACGTGAACAATCTTGGATCTCTTGAAATCCTTAATAATGCTCAGAATCTTTTCTTCGGAAAGAACCTGCTCCCATTCTTTAAGTGTGAACAGGTAGTCGGCATCTGCTGCCAGCATATTGAAGTACAGCTTTTCGAAGTCGATGTCAAGATCAACCATAAAGTCGTCGTCTACAGCATCCAGGTCATTTTCCCTGTTAAGGCTGGAATTGATACCATCCAGGAAGCCCATAAAGATAACCTTGTTGCACTGGAATTTTTCTACCAGCTCAGCAACAGTTCCCTTAAGGTGCTCTTCATGATTAGCCAGTATGTGTTTGTAAATTTTAGTTTCTGTCTCTGAATATTCCTTCCAGAATGCTTCGAACGTTTCTTCTGTCTGGTTTTCCATCAGATCTTTCCACTCTGCAAATAAACTCATTAGATTCTTCCTCCTAAATTATATGTTCAGCTTTACACTACATTGCCTTTGCGATTGCAAGTATATCTCCTACAATGGCACTTCCTGTAGGAAGGGCACCTGCACCCTTGCCGTAGAACATTACCTCGTCTACCGCATTGCCTGTAATATAGATAGCATTAAATTCGTTGGATACTCCTGCAAGAGGGTGATTCATATCGATTTCCATAGGCTTTACACTGTATTCGATTTCTTCACCGTTTTTCTTGGCGTGAGCAATCAGCTTAATCTTGCAGTTTCTTGATTTTGCTGCTTCAATGTCGTCCATTGTGATTTTGCTGATTCCTTCTGTTGGTATTTCTGTTGGCGGAACATACTTGTCAAAGCAAAGTGCCATAAGAATTGACAGTTTGTTTGCAACGTCTATTCCTTCAACGTCGGCGGTAGGATCAGCTTCAGCAAAACCTTTAGCCTGTGCATCCTTTAATACGTCGTCGTAGTTCAGACCAAGATCAGTCATTTTAGTCAGGATGTAGTTTGTAGTACCGTTTACTATACCCATTACCTCACTGAACTCATTACCGCACAGTGCCTCCTGAATAGCAGTCAGGGCAGGTATACCGCCGCCTACAGATGCCTCGAATCTGAATTCCACATCGTTCTTTACGGCAGCTTCACGAAGCTTGTCAAAGTTGGCAGCCACAGCAGCCTTGTTTGGCGTTACTACGGATTTTCCGTTATTTAAAGCGTTAAGCATAAATGTTGAAGAAGGTTCAATTCCTCCCAATGCTTCAACTACGATATCAATTTCAGGATCATTAATAATGTCGTCAGGATTCTGTGTAGCTGTGGATTCTGAAAGACCAAGACTATTGATTCTTTCCATGTTTCTTTCCAGTACCTTAACAACCTCAATTTTCTTCTGAATTCTCTTTTCGATTAATTCGCGGTTCATTTTCAGGATTTCATAAGCGCCTCCGCCAACTGTTCCTAAACCGAGAATACCGATTTTAACCGTTTCCATTACAGCTCTTCCTCCTCATACATAGATATGTACAAAATTATATAACAAAAAAAACGTTTTGTCTTTAACTTTTATCAAAAAACCTTTATCATATATAAAGTAACAGAAAATAAGAAATATAAACATACAATAAGGAGGAGCTTAGGATATGTCATTACATATAGTTCTTGTAGAACCCGAGATACCGCCGAACACCGGGAACATTGCCAGAACCTGTGCGGCGACTGACACGGTGCTTCATCTGGTGGAGCCACTGGGATTTTCAATAGATGATAAGGCTGTGCGGAGAGCGGGTCTTGACTACTGGCCGTATGTCAAGCTGGAAACACACAAAAGCCTGGATGACTTTATGAAAAAATATGGAGACCGTACCATGTATCTTGCTACTACCAAGGGGGGTCATATATATACAGAGGTTCAGTTCAAGGATGAGGATATGATTCTTTTTGGCCGTGAAACAGCAGGTCTCCCGAGAGATTTTATCGAAGAGCATAAGGAGAACGCCATCAGAATTCCAATGAGTGAAAGCGTCAGACTTCGATCCTTCAATCTGTCAAATTCAGCTAACATTATCCTGTTTGAGGCTCTGAGGCAATTATCGTTTCCAGGGTTGAAATAACACGTTTTCGTGGTATAATGTTACATAGTTGAGGAGATTAATATTATGAAGCTAGGTTACGATTTAGTAATTGAGCAGGCCCAAAAGCTTTCACTGACTCCTGAGCTTATTCAGTCTATTCAGATTCTTCAGCTGAGCAACTACGATCTGATTGAGTATGTGAAATCAGAGCTGGTTGAAAATCCAATACTGGAAAATGCCAAATCACTGGAGGAGACTCAGCCTATTGATCTGCAGGAGAAGCTTAGAGAATCAGATTATGAAGCAGAACGATTCAGACAGTTTGAATATTCTGCTGATGACGAGGAGGATCATACTTATGAACAGTATGTTTCCCGGGAAGAAACGCTGACCGACCATCTGCTGTTACAACTCAGCCTATGCAGCATTAAGAGCGATGAAGCCGCTATCGGCCGATACATTATAGAGGCCATAGATGATAACGGCTATTTAACTATGTCACTTGATGAAATTGCGGAGGCTGTGGGTTTTGATAGCGAAACGGTTGAGAAAGTACTTGACATCATACAGAATTTCGACCCGGTAGGTGTCGGTGCACGAGACCTGAGGGAGTGTCTGATCATTCAGCTGAGTGCGCGGGGATTGCTCACAGAGGAAATTGAATATGTAATAATCAACATGCTTGAGGAGCTGGCGGAGAAAAAGTTTTCTGCTATATCCAAGAAGCTTGGTTACAAAAAGGAGGAGGTTCAGGCCATATTTGACCTGATTAAAAGCCTTGATCCTAAGCCTGGGAGAGCATTTGGAACAGGTAAGGGAACGAATTATATAGTTCCTGATATTGTGCTTGAGAATCATCATGGTGAGCTGGAGCTTTCAAGCAACTACAAATCAACTCCAAAGCTGAGGGTAAGCTCATATTACGATCAGCTTGTTCAGGCGGCTGCAGATGATGCAGATCTGAAAAAATACATAAACGACAAGTTTAATTCTGCTGTATGGCTTATTAAGAGCATAGAACAGAGACGGAAGACAATTTATGATGTTTCTGAGGCAATCTTCAGACATCAGGAGGAGTTTTTCCGGAAGGGAGAGAAATATCTTAAACCACTTACTCTGAAACAGATTGCAGATGAACTGGGAATCCATGAATCTACTGTCAGCCGTACGATAAACGGCAAGTATATACAGAGCCCGAGAGGGATATATGAACTGAAGTATTTCTTTTCAACCGGACTTTCTACAGGCGGAGGCGGCAGTGTTTCGTCCAGCAGCATTAAGTCGATGATTAAGGAGCTAATAAAAAACGAAGACGAAAAGAAACCTTACAGCGATCAGGAAATCGCGGATATACTCAAGGAGAAGGATATAGAGATAAGCCGAAGAACTGTTGCGAAATACAGGGAAGGCCTGGGAATTCTATCATCATCAAAGCGGAAACGCTTTTAAAATATATTAATGTGTATAGTTTTATTATGGAGGGACAAAAAATGAGTATCAAAGTAGGGATTAGCGGTTTTGGCAGAATTAGCAGAGTCGTAATCAGAGCAGCAATGGACATGCCGGAAATCGAGATTGTCGGTATAAACAACAGAAATGTTGATTTGGACTACCTTGTTTACCAGCTGAAATACGATTCGACATTCGGACGATTCCCTAGATCACTTGACACTTATGAAAACGGAATTGTAATTGACGGAAAGAAGATTCCTGTTTACAGCGAATCAGAGGCTATCAATATTCCGTGGGCTGAATGCGGTGCAGAGTACATAGTGGAGGGTACAGGTGCCTATACTACTACTGAAAAGGCTATGGACCACATCAAAGCGGGCGCAAAGAAGGTTATCATTTCTGCTCCTGCTAAGGACAAGGTTACACCAACCTTTGTATTTGGTGTAAATCACAAGGAGTACAGCAAGGATATGCAGGTTGTATCTAACGCATCCTGTACAACAAACTGTCTGGCTCCTATGTGCAAAGTACTGGAAGACAATTTTGGAATTGAAAAGGGTCTGATGTCAACAATTCACGCTGCAACTGCAAAACAGAAGGTTGTTGACGCACGTTCACAGAAGGACTGGAGAACAGGAAGAAGTGTGTTTGGAAATGTTATTCCTTCCACAACAGGTGCAGCTAAGGCTGTAGGTCTGGTTATTCCTAGTCTTGCAGGAAAGATGACCGGAATTTCATACAGAGTTCCAACATCTGATGTTTCTGTAATAGATTTGAATGTTGTTCTTAAAAAGGACACCAGCTATGAAGAAATCTGTCGCGCAATGAAGGAAGCTTCGAACAGTGAGCTGAAAGGTGTACTGGAATATGTAGATGATGAAGTGGTATCATCTGATTTCATAGGAGACCCTTGCACCTCAATCTTCGACTGCAGAGAAGGAATTGAGCTGGACAGCAGATTCTTCAAGCTGATAGGTTTCTATGACAATGAATACGGTTACTCCAGCAAGGTGCTTGAACTGATTAAGCACATGTATGCTGTAGATAATAATTAATAATGTAGAGGTTATAGGTATGAAAAAGACAATTAGAGACATTGACGTTAAGGGAAAGCACGTTGTAGTAAGATGTGACTTTAACGTTCCAATGCAGGATGGAGTTATTACTGATGACAACAGAATCGTTTCCGCTCTGCCAACAATCAGGTATCTGGTGGAAAACGGAGCTAAGGTGGTTTTGATGTCGCACTTTGGAAGACCAAAGGGAGAAGCAAAGATGGAGTTTACTCTTGCACCCGTTGCAAAGAGACTTGCTGAACTCCTTGAAAAGGAAGTTAAATTCATCAGCTGCCCTGAGGTTGTAAACGATGAAGTTAAGCAGGCTGCTGCTGCCCTGAAAGACGGCGAGGTAATGCTTCTGGAAAATGTTCGCTTCAGAAAAGAGGAAACTGATAATGAAGCAGGCTTTGCCAAGGAGCTTGCATCACTGGGAGAAATCTTTGTTCAGGATGCATTCGGAACTGCACACAGAGCACATGCCTCAACAGCAGGAATTGCTGACTATCTGCCGGCTGTTTCCGGATTCCTTATTGAAAAGGAAGTCAAGTTCCTGGGTTCAGCTGTTGAAGATCCGGAAAGACCTTTCGTTGCTATTATGGGTGGTGCAAAAGTAGGGGACAAGATTCCTGTAATCGAGAATCTGCTGCAGAAGGTTGACACTCTTATCATAGGCGGAGGAATGGCATACACATTCTTCAAGTCAATGGGACTGGAGATCGGAAAGTCAATTCTTGACGCTGAAAATATTGACCTTGCCAAGAAGCTTATGGGAAAGGCTGAAGCTCAGGGCGTTAAAATGCTTATTCCTGTTGATACTGTATGTGCAACTGAATTCAGCAATGATGCTGAGACAAAGATCTGTGACAGAGATGCTATCCCGGCAGATATGGAAGGCCTGGATATTGGACCAAAGACTGTAGAACTGTACAGGGAAGCACTTAAGGATGCGAAGACAGTTGTATGGAACGGACCAATGGGTGTATTTGAAATGCCTAACTTTGCTAAGGGAACAAAAGCAATCGCTGAAATCCTTGCTGACAGTGATGCAATCACAATTATCGGCGGCGGAGACTCAGCTGCTGCGGCAGAGCAGTTCGGACTTGCTGACAAGATGACTCATATTTCAACAGGCGGCGGAGCTTCTCTGGAATTCCTTGAAGGAAAGGTATTGCCCGGAATTGCAGTAATTGAAGATAAATAAGAAATAGAACACAATATGTAATGATATTCAGGAGGTAGTTATATGAGAATCCCATTTATCGCAGGAAACTGGAAAATGTACAAAACCAAAAAGGAGGCCGTTGAATTCGCTGAAGAATTCAGGAAGCTGTACCACGATACCGACGTCAAGACAGCTATCTGTGCTCCTTTCACTCAGCTGGAAGCTTTAGTAGAAGCCTTCAAGGGAACCGGCATCGGTGTCGGTGCTCAGAATTGCCACTTTGAAGATGAAGGTGCATTCACCGGGGAAGTATCTGTTGGAATGCTAAAGGAAATCGGAGTGGATTACTGTGTAATCGGTCACTCTGAAAGAAGACAGTACTTTGGGGAAACAGATGAGACTGTTAATCTTAAGCTTAAGAAGCTTCTAAGGGACAGTGATATCATTCCGATTTTATGCGTAGGTGAGAATTTAGAACAGAGAGAAGCAGGTCAGGAAAAGGATATCGTAAGTGCACAGCTTAAGGCTGACTTTGAAGGATTAACTAAGGAAGAAGCTGCAAAGGTGGTTGTTGCTTACGAGCCGATCTGGGCTATCGGAACAGGTAAGACTGCTACTCCGCAGCAGGCAGAGGACATGTGTGCTCTTGTAAGAAAAACTGTTGAGGAAATGTACGATGAAGAAACCTGTGATAAGGTTATCATTCAGTACGGCGGAAGCGTTAAGCCTGAAAATGCAACAGAAATCATGAATATGGATGAAATTGACGGTGCATTAGTTGGTGGTGCCAGCCTAGTCCCTTCTAAATTCATTGAAATTGTAAACTTTTAAGGATTTTTAACAGTAAGTTGTTGATTTTTACAATTTGATATGATAAATTAATATGGTTAGAGTTTAAAGGAGGGATATAATGAAAACCGCATTAATGGTTTTACTTGCAATCGCCAGTATTGTAATCATTGCGAGCGTTCTGTTACAGTCAAGTAACAGCAGCGGATTATCAGGTTCAATTGCAGGCGGTGCAGAACAATTATTCGGAAAGAAAAAAAGTAGAGGTTACGATGCTCTTTTAGAGAAGATTACTATCGTAGCAGCTGTACTTTTCCTGGTTCTTTCTCTTGTAATTGTTGCATTTTTCTAATAGTTAATTAAATTTTTATTATTACAAATTATTTATTGGAGGTATTCTATTATGATTAATTGGATTGCTCCTATCGCAGCTGCGGTCGCATTGGTTGTAGCATTCTGCTTAACCTCATGGATCACCAAGGCTGACGAAGGAACAGACAGAATGAAGGAAATTGCAAGCTTCATCAGAGAAGGCGCAATGGCATTCCTTAAGAGAGAATACAAGACAATGATTATTGTAATTGTTGTGCTATTCTTCTTAATCGGACTGGGACTTAAGAGCTGGACAACTGCCGTATTATACTTAATCGGTGCTTTCCTTTCAGTTCTTGCCGGTTACTTTGGAATGAACGTTGCTACTAAGGGTAATGTAAGAACAGCTTGGGCTGCTAAAGAAGCAGGTATGCCTAAGGCACTGAAGATTGCGTTCAGATCCGGTGCGGTAATGGGTCTATGCGTAACAGGTCTGGGTCTTTTAGGTCTTGGCGTTATCTTTGCAGTTCTTGATCTTGCAACAGTAACTGAATGTATAACAGGTTTTGGTCTTGGTGCATCATCAATGGCTCTGTTCGGAAGAGTAGGCGGTGGTATCTACACTAAGGCTGCAGACGTTGGTGCTGACCTTGTAGGTAAGGTTGAAGCAGGGATCCCTGAAGACGACCCAAGAAACCCTGCAGTTATTGCAGATAACGTAGGTGACAACGTAGGTGACGTTGCAGGTATGGGTTCCGACCTGTTCGAATCATATGTTGG
>JBJESZ010000013.1:0-3822 GCA_051883055.1 Emergencia sp. | reverse complement strand
TCTCCGTCAGTAAGACTGCAGATGTGTTTTACGATTGCAAGACCCAGTCCGGTTCCTCCCAGCTCCTTGGAACGGCTCTTATCAACGCGGTAGAAACGCTCGAAGATTCTCTTCTGGTGTTCTTCAGGAATTCCGATTCCTGTATCCTCTACACTGAAGGTAATCTTTCCGTTTTCTCTGAGTACCTTAACCAGCACGGAGCCTCCAACGCGGTTGTATCTTATTGCGTTTTCAATCAGGTTGAAGGTCAGTTCCTGTGCAAGCTCCTTGCCGATACGGACGCCTGCATCCTTTACACCTTCATATTTTATACTGATCTGATTTTTGGATGCACCGAGTGACAGCATTTCCACGCTGTCCTCAGCAATTTCAGCGATGTTGACAATATCCAGCACTTCACTGGCATTGCCTGCATCAAGCTGTGACAGCTTAATTATATCATTTATCAAAGTCAGCAGCCGGGCCGCACTCTTCCTGATTTCTCCGGAAAAACGCTTAATATCACTGTCATTTGCCATGCCGGCTTCCATCAGCTCAGCATAGCCTGAAATTGCGGCAAGAGGAGTTTTCAGCTCATGAGTCACATTGGCTGTAAACTCCTGACGGGTGTTGGCTGCCGACAGAATCTCCTCATGCTGAGCACGAATCTTCCTTGCAAAGGGCACCATCTCCGGATAGATTTCCGATTCTTTAATATGATCCAGGTCTCCTGCCATCTTGTTTATCGGCCTGATAATTGCCTTCGTCAGATAATGTGACAGAATCATACACATAAAAGCCAGCAGTAATGCGGTTCCAATTATAATAGGCAAAGCTGCAAGCAGAACGCTCACCACGCTGTGAGCCTCCTTGCCTACACGGAGAACCTGTCCGTTTTCCATGCGCTCTGCATAATAGAACACGCTCTGGGCAAGAGTGTCTGACCTTCTTACACCCTCCCCTTTTCCGGTGTCAATGGCACTCTGCACCTCCGGCCTGTTGAGATGGCTTGGCAGACTGTCAGCGTCCACATCGGAGTCAAAGGAAACGCTTCCGTCACTGTTGATTACTGTTACTCTTATATTATCAACCTTTTTATCCCAGGAATCCTCTTCAATGAGAATCTCTGCGACAATCTGCAGGTCAGAAAAAACCTGCTTCTTCAGCTGGGTATAAAAAACTGCCGTCATCACCAGAGTCGTTATGATTATGGAAAAGACAGCAATCTCTATAAATCTTATATTAATTTTCCTCTTCATTCGAGCTTGTACCCCACGTTCCTTACGGTTACGATCATTCCGCCTGCAGCGCCCAGCTTCTTTCTGAGAGTTTTGATATGCATGTCCACCGTGCGGCTCTCTCCGGTAAAATCGTACCCCCAGACCGATGCCATAATGGAATCTCTGGTCAGCACGATGCCCGTGTTGTTCAGAAACAGCTTGAGCAGCTCGTACTCCTTGAAGGTGAGATCGACCTTGTCTCCGTCAAGCATGCACAGTCTTCTGTCCTGATCAAGCACGATGTTCTTGTATCTCAGCACATCCTCGCTTTCGTCCTTCTTCACTCGTCTGAGGATAGCCTTCACCCTGGACATCAGTTCCATGACGCCGAAAGGCTTGGTTATGTAGTCGTCTGCTCCCTGGTCCAGCCCCTTGACCGTGTCAATCTCTGTGGACTTTGCGGTTACCATTATTATCGGCAGGTTCCTTGTCTCATTGTCGCTGCGCAGTCTCTTAAGGATGGACAGTCCGTCCTCTCCCGGCAGCATTATGTCCAGAAGAATCAGGTCGGGCAAAACTGCTTTCATCGCCTCACTGAAAGCTGCTCCGTCATCAAAGCACCTTACGTCGTAGCCGGCGCTTCCAAGAGCGTAGCTTTCTATCTCCTGAATATTTTTGTCATCCTCAACGATATATATTAATGCCATCCTAACCGTCCTTTCAACAATAACTTACACTATAATTATACTGTTATTCACACCCTTATTTCAATGCAAATCTTTCCTTGTATTCAGAGTAAAGCTCCTTGTAGAACTCATTTCCTTCCTTCATGCTTCTTGCATACTGGTGCAATGCATAGGTATCTGTTTCTGAAGCGATGTGCTCTTCTGCCACGTTGGAACAGTGCTGAGCGATACGCTCTAACGATGTGACGATGTCTGTTACGGTCACTCCCAGTTCTACAGAACACTCTCCTGCCGCAAGACGGGCATTGTGTCTGTTTCTCAGCTCATTTTTCATCTCGTGTACGACGTCAGCCAGCGGGTCAACTCTCATAGCCGTTTCCATATCTCCATGTATGAAGCACTGCACTGTGTTTTCAACTGTTTCCATGGTCGCTTCGAATATTGTTCTGATGTCCACCCTGCCCTCTTCAGACAGATGCCTTCCTTCTGAGAAAAGCTTTTTCTGTGAATACGCGATTCCCTTGGCATAGTCTGAAATTCGCTCGAAATCCGTTATGCATCTTCCGAATTTGCTTACAGCTATGCTGTCCTTTTCAGACAACGGCTTGATCGCTATCTTTGTCAGATATGTGGAAAGCTCGTCCTGCATGATGTCGAGCTGGTCCTCGATTTCCATAACTCTCTGTACGGAATTCCTGTCATAGGCTTCCTGATTGATTGAAGTAAGCTTCATGGCCTCTTCAACGTACTGGGCCATGTCGCACGCTACTGTTCTGCACTGAGCAACTGCAAAGGCCGGCCTCTCCAGAAAGCGTTCATCAAGCACCTTGTGTTCTTCTTCCTGTCCCTCATCATCAGTCTGCGGAATAGTGATGTAGGCAAGCTTCTCTATGAGTTTTGATGCAGGAAGAAGCGCCAGGGTTGCTGACACGTTGAACACACTGTGAATTACGGCGATAATCGCTCCGTTTGCTGCCTCCGACAGGAATGCAAAATCCAGGAATGCATTAAGCCCGTAGAAAACAGTCATAAACAGAACTGTTCCAATTAGATTGAAGTATAAATGAACCAGTGACGCTCTTCTTGCGTTTTTACTTGCTCCCACGCCGGACAGGAGGGCAGTGACACAGGTTCCTATGTTCTGACCCATGATGACCGGAATGGCCGCACCTATTGAAACTCCGCCTGTTGCACACATCGCCTGCAGTATACCTACTGAGGCCGAGGAGCTCTGAATTATTGCAGTGAGCACTGCACCCACAATCATACCCAGAATCGGATTCTCAAAAGCCGTAAACAGCGAGGTGAACTCGGGCACGTCTGCAAGGGGCTTTACTGCTCCGCTCATGGTTTCCATGCCGAACATGAGAACGGCAAATCCGATTAATATGGTACCGATATCTTTCTTTTTTTCGCTCTTCACAAACATGATGAAGATTATGCCTATGAGAGCCAGCACCGGTGAAAAGGACGACGGCTTCATCAGTTTGATCAGGAAATTGTCGCCTTCGATTCCCGTCAGGCTGAGCAGCCATGATGTTACGGTTGTTCCGATGTTCGCACCCATAATTACGCCGACGGCCTGAGAGAGTCTCATGATTCCCGAGTTAACAAAACCCACTACCATTACGGTGGTCGCTGATGATGACTGAATTACGGCAGTAACGCCTGCGCCCAGCAGCACAGCTTTTATCGGGTTATTTGTCACCTTTTCCAGAATCTGCTCCAGCCTGCCGCCTGCAAGCTTGGACAGTGCGTTTCCCATGGTGTGCATTCCGTACAGGAACAGCGCCAGACCTCCTATCATTGTTAGCAAACCGAAAAAATCCATCTACATTCCTCCATTATTGTCCTTGGTTTAAGCGAGAGTCCTTCTTTTCGAAGCGAAAGTCCTTCTTTTCGAAGCGAAAGTCCTTCTTTTCGAAGCGAAAGTCCTT
>JBJESZ010000012.1:0-73281 GCA_051883055.1 Emergencia sp. | reverse complement strand
ATGCATAGCATTCATCGAACCCCGCGTCAAACGCGGGGTTTTCCTTATACAAAAAGAGCCGGAAACGGATGAAAATCTCTTCCCGGCTCTTTTCTAAGTCTTTATACGACTATTCTAATGGATTTACTTTCCTGCAAGCTGCTGTTCAGCCATTTCAACTAACTTCTTAGTCATATAGCCGCCAACGTATCCGTTCTGTCTAGCTGTAAGGTTTCCCTTATCAGTCTGATCATAGTTTGACAGACCTAATTCGTTTGCAACCTCAGTCTTAAGATTCTTTAATGCAGGTTTTGCATTAACATTCATTTTTTCCTGTAAATTCATTTGTTTTCACCTCCTGTTTACACTATTAATTTAACCCTTCAGGAGGTTTTAATGCCTTGTAATATTTAGTCTGTTTAGCAGGTTTTAGCAGCATGGATTTTTTGTGCTGTCACAGCTCAAGCTTAATGTTTTCTCCAAACATTTTTTTTATACGGCTTTTCAGAGGTGCATATTCAGGAGAAGTCAGGCCGGGGTCGCTGTCTATGATTCCCCTGGCAATGTCTTTCGCCTGCTCCAGTACATCTGCATGCCTTATCAGATCGCTTATGTGCATCTCCGGGAGGCCATGCTGGCGTGTTCCGAAGATTTCTCCCGGTCCGCGCAGCTGCAGATCCGCTTCCGCTATTTCAAATCCGTCAGCTGTCGATGCCATAATTTCATTTCTCTCTCGTGCAATCCGGCTTTCATTGTGACAAATCAGAAAGCAGTACGACTGTTCACTTCCTCTTCCTACTCGTCCTCTTAGCTGATGCATCTGTGCAAGGCCGAACCGCTCACTGTTTTCTATTACCATAATTGTTGCATTCGGCACATTTATGCCTACTTCGATAACGACAGTTGATACCAGCACATTAATTTCGCCGGAAACAAAGGCATTCATGATTTCGTCTTTTTCCTTCTGTTTTAGGTTTCCGTGTATCAAAGCCACCTTAAATGCACGAAAACGGTCCACAAGCTCTGCATAAAGCTCCTCTGCTGATTTTGCATCTATGCTGTCTGATTCTTCAATAAGCGGAGCAACAACATAAGCCTGTCTTCCCTTTCTCAGCTCATCCTTTACAAAGTCATATGCTCTGTTTCTCATGTCTCCGTTTACCGCATAAGTCTTTACAGCTTTTCTGCCTTCAGGCATAGTCCGTATCTGGGATATGTCGAGATCTCCATAAAGGATGACAGCCAGTGTTCTCGGAATAGGAGTTGCCGTCATTACCATAACGTTTGGATTATTCCCTTTACGGGTAAGAATACTTCTCTGATTTACTCCGAATCTGTGCTGCTCATCAGTAATAACAAGTCCCAGATTTTTGAATTCGACATCGGGCTGAATCACTGCGTGGGTTCCGATAAGAATATCTGTTTCTCCGGATTTCAATCGCTCTGTTACAGCGTTCTTTTCCGATGTCTTCATGCTGCTGCACAGGAGATCTATATTCATGTCATATGACGCAAAAGCTTCTTTAAATGATATAAGATGCTGCTTTGCGAGAAGCTCCGTAGGAGCCATTATCACGCTTTGATAGCCGCTCCTTGCACAAAGGAACATACAGAGCTGTGCAATTACGGTTTTACCCGAACCAACATCACCCTGAATCAGCCGGTTCATCACTTTGTCGGTTGAAAGATCTTTTTCTATGTCCTGCCAAGCGCTCAGCTGTCCCTCTGTAAGCTTAAAAGGCAGAGCATCTATAAACTCGGATGCGCAGGACGTGTCAATTACAACTCCGCCTCTGTCTCTTACTGTTTCGTTTTTCATATAACACAGTCCGGTTTCCAGAGTCAGAAGTTCGTCAAACACCATACGGAATTTTCCCTGAAGCATCTGTTTTCCATCCTTTGGGAAATGAATATTCTCAACGGCATATGAAGGGCTTGCAAGCCGGTTTTCTCTGACCAGCTTTTCCGGAAGCCATTCTTCTATCTGTCCGTACACTTCCTTCACCTGAAGCTGCAGCCTTCGAATCTCATTCTGTGATATACCCTTTATTGCAGGATAAACAGGAACTATTCCCCTGATATCAGCCGGATCACCTGCTCTGAAAAATTCGGGATGCACCATCTGTTTTCTTTCAAGGTTTACACTCACTCTTCCATAAAATGAGTATTCCCCGTTTATGTTAAATAAATTAGCGATATACCGTCCGTTAAAGAATACAATTTCGATGGTATCCGTCCCGTCGCCGACTAAAAGCGACAAGGGCGAATTCCTCTTATATGAATTCGCCTTGTATCTCCTCGAAAGCACTTTTCCTGAAATAAGGAAATCCTTTCCCTGTTCCAGCTGACTTATAGGTGTAGTTTTTCGCCTGTCTTCATATTTTCTGGGGAAAAAATAAATCAGGTCCCCGATTGTTTCAATATTATGCTGAAGGAATATTTCAGCTTTCTTAGGTCCGATTCCCCTAAGGGTTCCGATTTTATCTCTAACATTCATACTGTTTGATAACCTCTATGTTTCTTCTTGCAATCTGCTTAGACCTTATACCTGTCACATTGATTATTATCCTTACGGGCTTTTTCCCCAGAACCTGCTCTATGTTATCTGCCACATACTGAAAAGCGGCTTCTGTTATTGCCGAAATACTGTTTCCGAATTGTACTATGATATTGAATTCCAGCTCGACGTCTGTGCTTTCACGGTCGTGCTTCACCACGATGTGAGACGCAACATCAGTTACATTAAACTTCTGGTCATTTCCAATCTGCTTTCCCTTAGATGTGGCAGGCCATGCCTTTCCCAGACATTCTCTCTGTTTGAGACTGTTCACTATAATCTGAGCGAACAATACATCAGATATTTTTATCGTGCCTAAATCCGTGCTCCTGTGCAAACTCATTTTTTTCTCTCCTTTTTCATAAAACAAGTTTACATTATTTCACCGATTATGTCCACATGGCATAGTATATTAAGGGTGATAAAATGGGAAACTATAATAACAAAAAAAGGAAGCCCTTCTGGAAATGTAAAGAGGCTGCGGATATCGGTTTTATTCTTATTATCATAGGCATTGTAACTGTCTGCGCCTTTATTCTGCCTCCAAAAGCGTGGATTATGCTGCTCGGTGTGGTACTGGTAACCTTTGGTATCTTTCTTCTCAGATGCTGACAAAAAAATCAAAAACCCGCTTTATCAAGCGGGTCCCCTGCGTAAATTCAATTAGATGGCACGGTTAATCTTATTTGATCTGATGCATCTTGTGCATACATTAGCTTTTCTTACTGTACCATTGTCGTCAATTCTTACAGTCTGGATATTTGCATTCCACTTTCTTCTTGTGTGTCTGTTGGAATGGGAAACAGTGTTTCCTGAAACCTGACCTTTTCCGCAAATTTCACATTTTCTTGACATCTACCGCACCTCCTTCAATATCTCAAGCTTATAGCATTTTTTCAAATAAAATAATAATGTTCATATCGAACAATCGACATTATAGCACAACTCGGATGCCAATTACAAGTATTTTTTTTAAAAACTAGAAATTTTCTGCAAGAACAACTCTGCCCTCTTCTCTTGTCTTTTCCATATCGATTACCCTCTGGTTTCTGCTACCTCTGAACAGCAGCGTCAGATCTCTCTGAGTATGGTCATATCGACCATCTATCAGGATGTCCACTGTGTCAATCAGTTCCGCCAGAGCACCGTTGCTCTTTCCCAGATCCAGCAGCTCCTCATAGGTATATCCCGAGTACATAATAATGTTGAGTCCCCTGTTGTGAACTTCTCTGGCTAAAGCCAGAAAGCCTTCAGGCTGGCAGGCAGGTTCACCTCCGCTGAATGTGACGCCGTCAAGAAGAGGATTTTCATCTATTACTTCCAGAATTTTAGAGATTTCACAATCAAAACCTCCTGAGAAGTCATGAGTAGGCTCATTGTGACATTCCTCACAGTGATGAGGACAGCCCTGACAGAAGACAACAAATCTTATTCCTGGGCCGTCCACAATTGATTCTCTCACAATTCCGGCTAATCGAATATGCTCGCCGCTATTTATCATAATGTCTCAAATCCCTCTCCGATGCCGTGCTTAACTCTGTCCTTTTCTTCTGCACTCTTGGCATCGTTCCAGTTATCCATAGTTCCAACTAAATATCCGGTAATTCTCCTGATTCTTTCAAACTTAGGTTCACCGTCGTATTCCTTTCTTCCGCAGCAAGGACATTCATTGTCGATTAAACCTGTATATCCACATACCGGATCTCTGTCTACAGGATGGTTGATAGAACCGTATCCGATTCCGTTTTCTTTCATGCATCTTACCACTTTTTCAAAAGCGTCCAGATTTTTGATAGGATCTCCATCCAGCTCAATGTATGAGATATGACCTCCGTTTGTCAGACTGTGATAAGGTGCCTCCTTCTTAATCTTATCAAAAGCTCCTATGTTGTAATATACAGGAACGTGGAATCCGTTAGTATAGTAGTCTCTGTCTGTTACACCAGGGATTACTCCGAACTTTTCTCTGTCTATTCTTACGAACCTTCCTGACAGTCCTTCCGCAGGAGTTGCAATCAGTGACCAGTTCAGTCCTGTCTTACGTGCTTCTTCATCCATACGTTTTCTCATGTATGCAACAATCTCTATACCCAGCTTCTGAGCTCTGTCTGATTCTCCATGGTGTTCTCCGATCAAAGCCTTCAGAGCTTCAGCAAGTCCGATAAAGCCGACCGTCAGCGTACCATGCTTCAGCACTTCTTCAATTGTATCATCCGGTGAAAGCTTATCTGAATCGATCCATACACCCTGTCCCATCAGGAACGGGAAGTTCTTAACCTTCTTCTGACACTGAATTCTGTATCTTTCATTCAGCTGACCAATGGCAATATCTATTACATGATCCAGGCTGTCAAAGAATATCTCCTGATCTCCCTTTGCCTTTATAGCAAGTCTTGGAAGATTGATCGATGTAAAGGAAAGATTACCTCTTCCATATACGATTTCTCTGCTTGGATCGTGAACGTTTCCGATAACTCTTGTTCTGCATCCCATATATGCACATTCTGTTTCAGGATGGCCTTCTTTATAATACTGCTTGTTGAACGGAGCATCCAGGAATGAGAAGTTAGGGAACAGTCTCTTTGCAGACACTCTGCACGCCAGCTTGAACAGATCGTAGTTCGGATCCTCAGGATTATAGCTTACGCCCTCTTTCACCTTGAAAATCTGGATTGGGAAAATCGGAGTTTCACCGTTACCCAGTCCTGCCTCGGTTGCAAGCATAATTGACTTCATTACAAGTCTTCCTTCAGGAGATGTATCAGTACCATAGTTCAGTGAACTGAACGGAACCTGTGCGCCTGCTCTTGAATGCATTGTGTTCAGATTATGCACAAGAGCCTCCATTGCCTGATATGTCTTTCTTTCAATACCCTGGTCAGCATACTTTGTAGCAATCTTCTGCACCTTCTCAATCTGCTCAGGGGTAAGGTCAAGCTTGTACAGTTCCTTAGCCTCAATTTCCTTATAATCATTATCCCACGCCATACACGGACATATACCGTGTTCTTCCTCTATTTTCTTGCAGATACTCTTGGAAAGCTCCAGTCCGTTTTCTATATCGTAAAGAGTCTCAAGAGCCTTGCCCAGATTTCTGGAATAAAGCTTTTTGTATGATTTTCTTACACCCGGAGCTATTCCGTAATCAAAGTTCGGCACTGACTGTCCTCCATGCTGATCGTTCTGGTTGGACTGAATAGCGATACATGCAAGAGCTGCGTAGCTTTCTACATCGTTAGGCTCTCTCAGATGACCGTGTCCTGTTGAAAATCCGTTTTCCAGAAGTTTAACCAGATCTATCTGGCAGCATGTCATAGTCAGAGTGTAGAAATCCATGTCATGAATGTGAATATCCCCGTTCTCATGTGCTTTAGCATACTTAGGATCTATTACATACATCTTGTAAAACTCTTTTGCTCCCTCGGAACCATACTTCAGCATGGTTCCCATGGCAGTATTACCGTCAATATTTGCGTTTTCTCTTTTTACATCGTTGTCCTTGGCATCCTTGAAAGTAAGATCCTCATAAATACGCATCAGCTTAGTATTCATGTCTCTGACTCTGGTACGTTCTGCCCTGTACAGGATATACTCTTTCGCCGTTCTGGCGTGTCCGTTTTCAATCAGAATCTTTTCTACAGCATCCTGCACCTGTTCTACAGTAGGAGTTGAATTATGGCACACCTCCAGAAGATAAAGTTCAACCTGTCTCGCCAGGTAATTGGACATATCACGGTCTCTTCCTCCAAGAACCTGCGCTGCTTTATAAATTGCATCTGTAATCTTTTCAATATTAAAGTCAACCGTTCGGCCATCTCTCTTTATAATCTTCTTAATGCTCTCCATTACATTTCTCCTCTTTTCATTTCACACTCATAAAGTCAATAAAAAATAAATCATACAATATATTGTGTTGTTGTTACGTTTGTACTTTCAAATTATACAATTTCTATACCCACAGGTCAACCTTTAAATCATCAAAAATATAAAAAATACTGACCCTTTCGGGTCAGTATCCGCATTATACTCAGCAATTCAAATGCCTACAGGTTTTTTTGGAAAATATGAAAACTTTTCCTATTTATGAATCTTGTCATAGTATTCTGCCCTCAGCATAGATTTCAGCTGAAGATTTACATACTTTCCGTCCTTTTTTCCGGCATTTCTCATCAGGCCCTCATTTTTAAAACCGATGCTTTCATAAAGTGCCGCTGCAACCTTATTTTTCTCAAAGTGATCTATAGTAACTCTCTCCATATGAAGATCAATAAATGCGTACTGTAGAATCATTCGCAGTACTTCCTCTCCATAGCCCTTATGTCTGTTCTCAGGATCAGCGATATATATTCTGGTTATATCGAGAGAATCCTCTGCTCTGTTTATTCTGGAAAGGTACACTCTTCCAATAGGCTTCTCTCCCGGCTTTAACGTTATGGTGAACTGTTTTCTGGTAGGATCCATATTGTATTTTACAAACTCTGTAACAATATCTTCGTAGTTTCTGCCCTCATCCATAGTAAAAAACTCTGTGACCTCAGGTCTGCATTCCCATTCAGCAAAGTACCTGCAATCGTCAAAAACTGTTTCTCTCAGAATAATATTCCTAGATTCCATAATTTTTTCTCCTGTACGCAAAATAATAATTATGTGAAGTTTTCGTGAAAACCCTACAATTGACATAACCTTTGTGTTATATTATAAATGATTTTTTTTAAGGAGTAAACATAATTTTATGAAATTAGTAATAGGCAGAAAGGGCCTGCTTATCAAAACCAACAAGAAAATAAGCCGCAGAACAGTCATTCTGATTATCCTTGCTCTGATGGTTTTGGTTGCCGCAGTTGTCGGTGCTTTTAAATACAGCAGCAAGCAGAAGGCTCTGTCAGAAAAAACATCTATTGAAACAAAAACCCTGGCATATGCCACGGATCTGGAGGATTCTAAAGACAGCATGACCTCTCCTGATGCAGTTACACAGTATCTTACCAACTGGGCAAAGGCCAAGGGGGTTTCCTGTAAAGCGGACGATGCCGGAAATGTTATAATGAATATTCCTGCAGGCAAAGACTACAAAAAGGCTAAGCCTACAGTTCTTGTCTGCAGCTACAATGTAGATAACTTTGAAGGATGCATCGCGCCGATGGCGCTTTCGCTGTATCTGGCAAAAAATAACGGTGATACAGGTAAGCTGAGGATTATTTTTGTAAATAATACGGAAAACAGCTTTGAAGGCATCCAGGCACTGGACAAGGACTACATTAAGGGAAGCTGCAATATCATCTGCGTAAATGGTAACAGTAATAATTTCTGGTCAACCAAAACAGGTGGAAGCTCATCATACGAGTTTACAAAAAAATACTCCACATCCAAACCAAAAGGAAACATGGCAATAAAGATCTATATTAAAGGTCTTCCAGGCGGGGTTCCTACGCTGGTATCCTCCTACCCTAACCCTATAAAGGAGCTGGGAAATCTGCTGGCCTCATTCAAAACAAACGCATATATTTACGAACTTGCAGACTTCCAGGGGGGTCAGAGCGGCAGCACTCTCCCATCAGAGGCAAGTACAACCATAGTTATAAATGAAAATGATTTCCAGAAGTTCTCAAATAAACTGGACAGTTATGTTGAGAAGTATAAAGAAAAAAGAACAGAAAAGTATCCTGCGGTTGAAATAGGATATGAAGAAGTAAAGCTTCCAAAGAGGGTTATGAAGCAAAGTGATGCTGATGAGTTCGTGAGCGTTCTGTATACCCTTCTTGACGGAGTATATTACAAGGATAATGATGATAAAACTGTATCGGCTACAAATATAGGCAGTGTATCTGAAAATGACGGTCATTATACTGTTTTAGCTTCCGGAAACAGTCTGGAGGCCTCATCCCTTACCGAAATTGATACAGCATATAAGACAATCTGCGGACTGTCAAACATCAAGTATAAGAAGAAGGGGGAACAGGCAAGCTGGAAAATATCTGATGACTCCACTCTTCCATCACAGATTAAGGAAGCATTCAGAATGTACTCCGGCAAGGATCTGGAATTCACCGAATCAGCCGCTCCATCTGTGGCATCTTATATAGTTAAGTACAATAAAAAAGCCGATATAATCTGTGTAAACCTTAATTCTGACAGGCTGGAAAGGTATACAGGAACTATTCTTACCTTCCTGAGAAACCAGAAACATAAATAAAACCAGTAGAAAAAAGTACGCCTGGGGCAGGCTTCATCACTGCCTCAGGCGTCTTTTCAATTTAACATGTTATTGTGTTATTATTTATTCTTTCTCTTATTAGCCATATCTGCAGCTGCAGTAAACAGAACGTCAGTTGATGAGTTAAGTGCAGTTTCACAGGAGTCCTGAATAACACCGATGATAAAGCCTACACCTACAACCTGCATTGCCAGATCATTCGGAATACCAAACAGCGAGCATGCAAGAGGAATCAAAAGCAGTGAACCGCCTGCAACTCCGGATGCACCGCATGCGCTCAGAGCTGATAATACACAGAGAATAATCGCAGTTGGAATATCTACGGAAATTCCCAGAGTATTCGCTGCCGCAAGTGCAAGGATAGAAATAGTAATTGCGGCTCCACCCATGTTAATTGTAGCTCCTAAAGGAATTGAAATTGAATAAGTATCCTTATCCAGCCCCAGCTCATCGCAGAGTCTCATATTAACAGGAATGTTAGCAGCTGATGATCTGGTAAAGAAGGCTGTAATTCCACTGTCCTTCAGACACTTGAAAACAAGAGGATAAGGATTCTTTCTTGTCATGAAGAATACAATAATCGGATTTACGATCAGCGCATCTACAAGCATAACAGCTACCAGCAGAACGATAAGTCCCGCATATCTCTTTAACGCTTCTATACCGCTTGTTGCAATAGCATCAAATACCAGACCCATTACACCAAGAGGCGCAAATCTGATAACCCATCTTACAACCTGAGATACTGCATCTGCCACGTTAGAAATAACTGTCTTAGTGCCTTCAGCTGCATGTCTCAGAGCGATACCTAACAGAATCGCCCATACCAGAATACCGATATAATTTGCATTCAGCAGTGCGTCAACAGGATTCTTTACCATATTGAACACTAATGTCTGAAGTACTTCTGAAATTCCGCTAGGCGGAGCAATATCGCTGACACCTTCTGTCAGAGTCAGTGTCTGTGGAACAACAAAGCTTGCTATAACAGCAATACATGCTGCAGCAAATGTTCCAACAAGATATAGAGCAATAATCGATTTCATGTTAGTCTTCTGTCCCGACTTATGCTGCGAAATAGCAGACATAACAAGGAAGAATACAAGAACAGGTGCAACACCCTTCAGTGCGCCTACAAACAAGCTTCCGAAAATGGTAATTCCGGATACCTTGTCCGGTAAGGTAAGTGCAAGAATAATACCGATTACCAGACCGATAGCAATCTGAACTACCAGACTAAGCTTATTCCAGGCCTTCAATAAGTCTTTCATTAAATGATACCTCCTAAGTATGTACAAACTCATTCTAGTGTATCAATTCAATCTGCAAAAGTCAACCTTTAAAGACAGCCTTCGCCACATCTGCAGATGCCTTGGCATCTCTTACATAGAAATCTGCACCGATTTTCTCTGCATAATCTGCAGTAAGTACTGCTCCTCCAACCATAATTCTGCACTTCGGTGCCCTCTCATGGAGAAGTTTTATTGTCTCTTCCATACCTGCAAGAGTGGTTGTCATCAAAGCTGACAGACCTACAAGCTCAGCCTTTTCTTCCACCACAGCATTAACGATTACCTCAGGGTCAACGTCCTTTCCAAGGTCAAATATCCGGTATCCGTAGTTCTCAAGAATTACTTTAACAATATTCTTTCCAATGTCGTGAATATCACCTTTTACGGTTGCAATTACTATTTTGCCAAGACATTTTTCAGTCTGACTGCTTCCTTCCACATTTTTCTTAATTACGTCAAAGGCAGCCTGAGCCGTCTGGGCACAAAGCATCAGCTGAGGAATAAATATACTTCCGATTTCAAACTCCTTGCCGGCCTTGTCGAGTATCGGTATCAAAACCTGATTAATCACATAATCCGGACTGTTGTTCTCAAGCTCCTTCTCAGTGAGCTCTCTGCATTTTCCGGTCAGACCGTTCATTATCGCATATTCGAGTTCACTTTCTTCTGTCATATCTTTTTTGCCGGCAGGAGCTGCACTTTTCGTACCGCTGCCTGCCGTTGAAAGCTCTTCGCTGTACTTTTCAATATAGTTTTTAGCACCCCTGTCGATGTTGTGTATCAGCTTGTATACATCTACTGCTCTAACCATATCGGGAGCTCCCGGATTCAAAATAGGGAGATCCAGCCCACACGTCAGGGCCATCTGAAGGAAATTGTGATTTATCAGGGGTCTGTTTGGAAGACCGAAAGAAATGTTGGATACTCCAAGGACCGTCTTCAGTCCCATTTCTTCCTTTATATATCTTATTGCCTTCAGAGTTCCTGCCGCATTCTCCTGTTCAGCCGATACCGTAAGAGTCAGGCAGTCAATATATACATCCTCTTTTGGAATCCCGAGTTCAAGTGCACGGTTAAGAATCTTATTTGCAATTTCAATCCTCTTCTCAACTGTCTTAGGGATTCCGTCATCGTCAAGAGTAAGTCCAACCACTGCTGCGCCATATTTCTTTACTAACGGCAGAATCTTTGAAAGCGATTCCTCTTCTCCGCTTACAGAGTTTACTATGGCTTTTCCGCTGTACACTCTGAGAGCCGCTTCAATTACCTCCGGATTTCCTGAATCAATCTGTAGAGGGGTGTCAGTTATACCCTGAAGGGCTTTGATAATATTAACCATAACTGATTTTTCGTCAATTCCAGGCATGCCCGTATTAACGTCAAGAATCTCAGCACCGTCTCTGATCTGATCAGCTGCCTGGTTTAGAATATAGTCCATATCCCCTTCTTTAAGTGCTTCCTTCAACTTTTTCTTTCCTGTAGGATTCAGTCTTTCACCTATTATTCTGGGTTCGTCAATTATAACAGTCTTCTCCGGTGTGCATACTGCCGCAGGAATGACAGGATTGTTTGGACAATACTTCATTTCATCAAGTTCAGCTCTGACAGCACGGATAAACTCCGGTGTGGTACCGCAACATCCACCTACAAGCTTAACTCCATACGGAACAAGAGCAGCCGTATCCCTTGCAAACTCTTCAGCTGTTGTAATATAGCATCCTGTTTCAGGGTCAGGCAGTCCTGCATTGGCTTTAGATACAATTGGAAGTCTGGTCCACTTGCTCAGCTCAGCAATAAGCGGAAGAAATTCGGCAGGACCCAGCGAGCAGTTTACACCTATTGCGTCCGCACCCAGCCCTTCAGCAGTTAAAGCCATAGAACTGATTTCTGTACCGGTAAAAGTTCTGTGATTTGCCTCAAAAGACATTGTGCAGATAACCGGAAGGTCAGAGTTTTCCTTGGCAGCCAGAAGTGCTGCCTTCAGTTCATAAAGGTCTGTCATCGTTTCTATAGTTATTAAATCAGCACCATTACCTGCCAGAATCTGGCGTTTGAATATCTCATAGGCTTCTTCAAACGGCAGATTGCCGTTGGGCTCCAGCAGCCTTCCGATAGGTCCGATGTCCAGGGATACCTTGGTATCAGTTCCTGACACAGCTTCTCTTGCATTTCTGACAGCAGCCTGAATAAGCTCCTCAACAGAGTATCCACAGCCGTCTATCTTGTAATCGTTTACTCCGAAGGAGCAGGTATTAATTATGTCAGAGCCTGCATCCACATACATTTTCTGTATTTTCTGCACTACCTCCGGATGAGTTATGTTCAGAACCTCAGGTATCCTTCCTATATCAAAGTTTTCCTTTTGCAGCATGGTTCCAAGTCCTCCGTCCAGGAAGATGAACTCTCTGTCTTCAGGAAAAAGATTAAGCAGCTTGTTCATTATTTTCTCCTCTCCCCGTATCAAAACCCATTAAAACAGGCTTCTTACACTCTCACTGATTCTGCGTGCAATATACGGATTGTTCATAGTGTATAAATGTATGCCATCAACGCCATGTGAAACAAGATCTACAATCTGGTTAACTGCATATGCGATTCCCGCATCCCTCATGGCTTCAGGGTTATTCTCGTATTTCGACATCATTCTTGTAAACTTGGATGGCAGGCTTGCTCCGCAAAGTGATACCATACGTTCAATCTGCTTTTTGTTTACAACAGGCATGATTCCTGCTTCAATTGGAACATCAATTCCTGCAATTCTGGCTTTTTCAACGAAATCATAAAAGATTCTGTTGTCGAAGAAGAGCTGTGAGATAAGGTGCTCGGCACCTGCATCAACTTTCTTTTTCAGGTTCTTGATATCGTCAACAGGATTCTCACTGTCAAGGTGTCCTTCCGGATAGCATGCTCCGGAAATACCGAAGTCGTATCCCTCTTTTTTAATAAACTCAATCAGATCACTTGCGTGTTTGAAATCTTCCTTTGGGGCAACATCCGGAATATAATCTCCTCTTAATGCCAGTATGTTCTCTACACCGCTTTCAGAAAGCCTCTGCAGCACCTGTCTCACTTCGCTTTCCGTTGAATTTACACATGTAAGATGCGCAGCAGAAAGCAATCCGTACTTGTTTTTGATAGCAGAAGCAATTTCACAGGTTGAGTTGTCCATCAGGCTTCCGCTTGCACCATATGTAACACTGATAAAATCCGGCTTCAAATCCTGAAGCTCGTCCAGCGTCTTATAAATTGTATCTATTGAATTATCTCTCTTGGGCGGGAAAACTTCAAAGGAGAATACTGTCTTTTCACCGTTAAAAATATCTTTTATTTTCATATCTCTATCCTCTTTCTTTATTTTTTAAAATACAGGTTTAAATCCACGTATCCGTCGATCCCGTCGATCTTCCCGGAATCAGTATACTGCCATATGATGAACTTATTGGAAAAATCAGTAGCGTCCGTATAGTGAGCCAGCCAAAGGTCATACTCAGTCAGATAATCAAGATTGATATTCTTTCTGAGCCATGTAGGATTGCCATAAATAACAGGCTTGAACCGGTTTGACTGGATAACCTGACAAAAAGCGTCTGCAATTTCAGTTTTCTCTTCTCTGCTCAGACCTGCAATTCTGCCTTCACTATCCACAGGTTCCATATCGAAAGCAACCGGATACCTTATTCCATGAAAACGTATATGCTTAAGCACAAATTTTGCTTCCTCCATGGCTTCCTCTACATTTATTGCCTGGGAAAAGAAATAAACTCCTACATCTACTCCGGCAGCCTTTGCACCTCTGAGGTTCTTTTTGAAATTGGCATCCATGTGAATAATCCCGTCAGACGAGCTTCTGAAGCCAAGTCTTATCATTGCAAAATCCACACCTGCCTGCTTCACCTTTTTCCAGTCTATGTCGCCCTGGAAAACCGAAACATCTATGCCCTTACTGGACGAATAAACCCCATCATCGTAAATTTTCCCGTTCATTCCTGAATACAGGTATTCCATATTATATGGTGATGCCTCATATTCCGATTCTTCATCCAGTCCGTCATACGTGGAGCTTTTTATATGCAGAATACAAAAAATAACAGCAATAGCAACAGCGATAACAAGCGTTCCTATAAGCACCTTTTTCACAAAAGCCCTTGTCTGGTCCATCTTTTTTTTCAGTTGTCGTTTCCATTTTCGCTTAATTTTCTCAAAATTCTTCATACCACACTATTTTAACACAAATTTTTTGTTATTCAAAGACAATTTGACTGAATCGCTACTTAGATTTAAAATATGTACAGAGGAAGGTGAATTACATGAAAGACTACAATGAAATATCAGAAAGAATAATAAAATACAGAAGGGATCTTCACCAGATTCCGGAATTAAGCTTTGACTTACCTGAAACAGGTACATATATAAGGAAGGTTCTTGCAAAGCTGTCATGTGGTATGGAGGATATTGCAGGCTATGGTGTCGCTGCATTTTTTGATTTTGGCAGAGACGATGCCCTTTGTTTCAGATGTGATATGGATGCTCTGCCCATTCAGGAGGTTAACGAGCTTCCATTTATCTCCAGACATGAAGGTAAAATGCACGCATGCGGACATGACTCTCATATGGCCATAATGCTGGGTTTTGCAGAGCTGATCGAAGAGCTGAAATCACAAGGTTTCTCTCCCTCACACAATGCAGTGCTTCTTTTCCAGCCTGCGGAAGAGACAATAGATGGTGCACTGAAAATATGCCAGACCGACTTTTTAGAAAAATACAATGTGTCATCAGTTTTCGGTCTGCACAACTGGCCAACCCTTCCGAAGGGTCAGATTTCATCTATCAGCGGTCCTATGATGGCAAAGTCCACATCCGTGGATGTCAGTTTTGATGGCGTAAGTGCACACTGCGGAGAACCGTGGAAAGGCCGTGATGCCATGTTTGCTGCAGTAAAATTCATATCGGAAATATACGACTTCTGCAATAGAGAAGATGACAGCTGCATAATCCGGTTTGGCAAGCTGACAAGTGGAACGGTAAGAAATGCTATCTCGCCTAAGTCAGAGCTTATGGGAACCATAAGAACCTTCAGTGAAGATACCTGGAACGGCATAATAAGAGAAATGGACAGAATTTCTGATGAGATTTACAAAGAAATGGAAGTTACAGTAAGGCCGGAAATTGTAAGATATCATCCTGCAGTAATAAACAACCCAGCCCTCTACGAACGGATTATTCCATACCTCGACGAACTGGGTTATAAAGAGCTTGATAAGCCTGTTATGATTGCCGAAGACTTCTCCTTCTATCAGGAAAAGGTGCCCGGCATATTCTTCTTCCTTGGAACCGGGAGCGGAATCCCTCTTCACAGTGTGAACTATGATATGGATGACTCCGTTATTATCCAGGGAGTAAAGCTTTTTGAAGCAATATTGAAAAACTTATAATAAAAAACCAATTAAATAATCTACTCATCGGACGAAATCGTATCCTCATAAAGGATGTATCCTGACTGATCCTGGTATGTAAGCTGTACTTTTACACCCTTGATGCTGATTTCGTCCTCTACTGTTTTTGCAATTGCGGCAAAGACAGGCTCCATGGATTCAAGTTCAGCTTCAATCTGCTGAGAGGCGTACTCCCTGAGCTCAGGTTCAAAGGCTGAATCGTACACCACATCATAATGTATTACATTTCCCGAAACGGTCATGGTCATATTTTCTGCCTCAATATTTGCTATTGCATCGACATGTTCTTTCTCTGATTCACCTTTATTGTAATACTCCTCCAGGTTTTCATAACGTCCACACCCGCTGATTATCATGCTCAGCACAAGAAGCCCGGTAATTACAACTGACTTTTTTTTATTTCTGCTCATTGGATGCAGTCTCCTTTGCAATCTCTAATGCCACCTTAAGATATAATTCATTTGCTGACTTAGGAACCTTCCCCATAGTTCTCGGATCCCATACAATATCGTCAAGATTATCTTCTGCATACAGGAACTGCCACGCAGGTATCCCTCTGTATTCTGCAACAGTCATAATTGCAGAACACTCCATATCTACAACCCTGCATCCGGCTTCCAGTCTGTTTTGCATGTTTCTTCTGGTTTCTCTGTACAGGCCATCTGTGGTCCATACCTTTGTTTCAATAGCTTTCAGTCCCATCCTTCTTATTACTTCCGCTGTCTGAGAAGCTGTTGGAATATGTACGAAATCCCCATATGAGACAGGCCTGTAGTGATAACTTGTACCCTCATCACGATATGCATCTGTTGGAATAATAAGATGACCGGCCGGAATATTTCTGTCGAGAGTTCCACATGATCCAAAGAATACGAACCTTTTTCCACCCATGGCAATTACCTCCTCCATAAGTGCAGCCGTCATGGGAGAACCCATAGTGGTCTGATAGATTGCCATATCCTGACCGTCAACTGTGAACCTGTATATCTTCAGTACTGTTCCGCTCAGCAGCGTGCCTACAGGCTCGCATTCAAAATTTTCAAGAACAAGGTCAACTATTGCCTTCTTAAATGTTACAATGACGGTTTCAGGAAATCCATCTACCTTGTCGTATACATCTTCCGGATTTAATGCTGCCTTCACTTCGCTGTCGTATGATTCAAATAAACTCATTTCTGAAACCCTCTTTTCTTAAACGTTCTCAGATAACTCTTCTGTTCATCAGTTATCCTGTAGCTTTCAACCGCCTTTTGTATTGTCTTATTATGTGTCCAGTCATCCATCCTGCCCTCTTCAATATATGTAACAGCAGAATCCCATTGCTTTGCCAGCGCTGTGGCAAAAAACCAGGCAATCATCATGTTAACGTAGTACTCATCCGAGCGGATTGCACTTACAAGCTCAAGATACTCAGCTTTAAAGTTGTCATCCAGATAGAAGCTCATAAGCATTTCTATGCCAAAACGTTTAGTATAAGGTGCATCGTCATCAATCCATCTTCTTATCTCATTCATTGCCTCTTCAGGATACTTTTTGAAAAGTTTGGGACTCAGGATATCACATACTGCCCAGTTGTCAACATACGGAAGGAATTCATCAAGGAGCTGAACCAGCCTGCCGAAGTCTCTGCACTTTTCAATTATCAGCCCATGAAGAATATTTTCTTCGTAATACTTATGCGGAACATCACCTGTAAATACCTCTATTCCCTCGATGTCCGACAGTTCTTTTGCAAGCTTTCTCAATTCAGGTGTTCTTACACCAATTACAGTATCCGGATCAACGGTTGGTATAAGACGTGACTGAAACTCCTTATATTTCAGGTCCTGCAGCTCATTGAGTCTTTCTCTTATCTGAAAAACAATGCTGTCACTCATTTCTGATTTCTCCTGTTCATTTCCTTAATCTTCCCTGGCCCAGTCAAATGCATATCTGACCGCTTTGTTCCAGCCTTTTATCTTGGCAGCCCTTTCTTCGCAGGAAATCTTCGGCTCAAAGACACTGTCTATAGACCAGTTTTTCTTGACATCCTCCTTGCTTTTCCAGTAGCCTACAGCAAGACCTGCAAGATATGCGGCACCCATGGCTGTAGTCTCTACACATCCCGGACGATTAACAGGAGCTCCGATCAGATCAGCCTGCATCTGCATCAGGAGATTGTTGGCACTTGCACCACCGTCAACCTTCAGCGATGTCAGCTCAATTCCTGAATCTGATTTCATGGCCTGGAGCACGTCATTTGTCTGAAACGCAAGAGATTCAAGAGTTGCACGAATAATATGGTACTTATTAACTCCCCTCGTGATTCCAACGATAGTCCCCCTTGCATACTGATCCCAGTGGGGTGCTCCCAGTCCGGTAAAGGCAGGCACGACATAGCATCCGTTAGTGTCCTTCACCTTGCCTGCCATGTATTCTGAATCTGCTGCAGAATCTATCAGTCTCAATTCATCACGAAGCCACTGAATTGCTGCTCCGGCAACAAAAATAGAACCTTCTAAAGCATAATTCACCTTTCCGTCAAGACCCCAGGCGATAGTTGTAACCAGGCCGTTTTTCGAAAAAACAGGTTTTTCTCCCGTATTCATCAGAAGGAAGCAGCCCGTACCGTAGGTATTTTTTGTCTCTCCCGGGTTGAAACAGGTCTGTCCGAACAAAGCTGCCTGCTGGTCGCCTGCCGCTCCGCTTATTGGGATTGCCCCTCCGAAAAGGGAAGTATCTGTGTATCCGTATATACAGCTTGAAGGCTTTACCTGCGGAAGCATGCACTTAGGTATATCGAGTTCCTGAAGTATTTCATCGTCCCATTTCAGTTCCTGAATATTAAAGAGCATAGTTCGGGATGCATTTGTATAATCTGTAACATGTACCGCACCCTTTGTAAGCTTCCATATAAGCCAGGTTTCCACAGTACCGAAAAGAAGTTCACCTCTTTCAGCACGTTCTCTTGCACCTTCAACGTTATCAAGTATCCATTTCAGCTTTGTTCCTGAGAAGTATGCGTCAATGACCAGGCCTGTCTTGCTGCGGAACGATTCGGTGAGTCCCTTTGCCTTCAGCTCATCGCAGTACTCGGAAGTTCTTCTGCACTGCCATACAATGGCATGATAAACAGGCTCTCCTGTTTTCCTGTCCCAGACAATTGTAGTTTCTCTCTGATTTGTAATGCCGATAGCAGCGATATCTGCTGCCTCTGCACCTATTTTTGACATCGCTTCCACCGCAACTCCCATCTGAGTAGACCAGATTTCATTTGCGTCGTGCTCCACATAGCCAGGCTTTGGAAAATACTGTGTAAATTCCTTTTGCGCTACACTGCACATTTCTCCCTTTTCATTAAAAAGAATACAGCGATTGCTTGTTGTTCCGGCATCCAGGGCCATTACATACTTAGGCATTTCTTATCTCCTTTTTGTCAAAACTATTTTCAGCTACTCCGGCATATCAGGCCAGATAAATTTAGTATTTCCTGCTTCGCCCCCGTCAATAAGCAGATTCTGTCCCGTCATAAAGCGGTTTTCTACTGCAACAAAATACACCCATTCTGCGATTTCCTCAGGTGAAGCCCATCTTTTAAGAGGGGTCAGCTCCATAATCTGTTCCCAAAGCTTTGGGTCATCCATAACGCAGCGGTTAAGTTCTGTCAAAACTCCTCCCGGATCTATACTGTTGCATATAGCCTGAGGCGCCAGACGGTTTGCTACATTTTTCGTGTAAGCTATCAGCCCGCCCTTGGAGGCGGCATATTCAGGAAATTCTGATCCTGTGTGAGCACTGGCAGATCCGATATTCACAACGGAACGAATGTTTTCATTGTGAAACGCATAGTGCTCGGTTATTTTTATGACACCCTTAAGATTGATGTCAATATCTTCTCCGCTGTCCTGCACTCCGGCATTGTTGATAATAATCTCCGGTTTCAAATCAGGAGGATACGCGGCTTCATCTCTTACATCGAGTTGAAAATGAGTGTATCCTTCCCTGCATATGCTGCTCTCATCTTTGTCAAAGCCCCATACTTTATGGTTCTTATCCAGAAACTTCTCAGCAATCGCTTTCCCGATTCCTGCGGACGTTCCTGTAATCAATATATTCATTTTATTTTTCTCCTATATATTTAAGGTACTCCTTGCCCACACCGTCCCTTTTCCAGTTGTGGCTGGCTCTGTATCCGACAGGACTCAGAATCACCTCTCCCAAAAGCTCCATTGCTGCACCTGTCAGTGAGCATGTCAGAACCTGAACCCATGTCCACCCAAAGAATACATGGGATACAACAGTTGCAAATACAAGATTGTCAACGAACTGAGCTATTCCTGTTGACGTGAATGAGCGGATGGCAAATGCCTTGTAATCATCAGTTTTCAGTCTCTTAGCAATTGTGTGATTTATCACAGAATTGCATATTGCAGACACAAGCATTGCCAGACTGCTGCCAAAAACCACATACCAGCTTCCGCCTATTGTATTATTGAGTGCCTGGTTGACATCATCAGAACCGAATGCGTAGAATTCTCCCCACATTCCCGGTGTCAGGCTCATAAGCTTAAACAACAGGCAGACACCAAGGTTGATCAGAAGCGCCATAATTGAGATCTTCGCTGCTGCCTTAGGACCAAAATGCTTGCAGATCATGTCCATGCACAGGAATGAGATCCAGCTTACGGTAAAGCCACAATCCAGTGCAAGATACTTAGCCGAAAACAGCTCCTTGTTTGCCAGCAGGTTCATTACAATTACACTGATAAAAAACAGCGACACCACCAGGCTCGGTACATTCCTGAGCAGGATTTTTAAATCCTCTAACTCTCTTTTCAGATAATTCATTTTTCTTTCTCCTTTGGTTTTAATGTTTTACAAGCAGGATATCGGACCCGAACTGCTTGGCTTGGAGTGTAACAATGAAAATCATTACACACACCCGTATTATATATGATACTTCAGCCTAATACTAAATTCAAGAGTGCAAAAAATGATAAACAAAGTGACAAATTCAATAAAAACATTTACAATGGTACATATACTGCGAAAAAGGAGATTTCTCATGGATTTTTTTAATGAACAGAATATTACTATTTTTGACCACCCTCTTATTCAGCACAAGATTTCTCTGCTGAGAGACAAGAACACCGGAACCTATGAATTCAGAAAGCTTGTTGAAGAAATTGCCATGCTTGAGGGTTTTGCTGCACTGAGCGACCTGCCTCTCGAGGACGTCGAGGTTGAGACGCCGATAGAAAAATGCAGAACACCTATGATTGCCGGCCGCAAGCTTGCTGTTGTGCCTATTCTGCGTGCAGGACTCGGCATGGTTGACGGCGTATTAAATCTTGTACCGACAGCAAAGGTCGGACATATCGGAATGTATCGTGACGAAGAGACCCACGAACCGGTGGAATATTACTGCAAGCTTCCTTCACCTGCAGAGGAGCGTACGATAGTGGTTACTGACCCTATGCTTGCAACCGGAGGCTCTGCAGTGGACGCAGTAAGCCAGATAAAGAAATATGGTGGAAAAAGCATCAAGTTCATGTGTATAATTGCGGCACCTGAAGGGCTTGAAAGGCTTCACAATGCTCATCCTGATATTCAGATTTATGTGGGTCATCTTGATCGCGAGCTTAACGATGATGCATATATCTGCCCGGGTCTGGGAGATGCGGGAGATCGAATATTCGGCACAAAGTAATTATATAAGTCTCAGTAATTTTAATCATTTTGAAAGGATAATATTATGAACAGCTCAAACAGCGACATCTCAAATATTTACAATCTTAACGGCAGAGTTCCTATTGCCAGAGCGGTTCCCTTCGGACTTCAGCACATTCTGGCAATGTTCGTTGCGAACATCGCACCTCTTATCATAGTAGCCGGAGCGTGCGGATTAGGCAGCGGACAGACCGCCTCACTTATACAGACCACTATGATTATTGCCGGCATAGGTACACTTATTCAGCTTTTCCCAATCTGGAAAATAGGCTCCGGCCTTCCCATCGTAATGGGAATAAGCTTTACCTTCGTTTCCGTTGCATGTGTCATCGGAAGCCAGTATGGTTACAATGCGGTTATCGGTGCAGTTATAGTAGGCGGTCTGATTGAAGGTACAATCGGCCTTTTTGCAAAATACTGGACAAGGATTATCACTCCTGTCGTTTCTGCCAGTGTGGTAACCGCCATTGGCTTTTCTCTTCTTTCTGTAGGGGCATCATCCTTTGGAGGCGGAACCGGAAGTGAAACCTTCGGATCTGCACAGAACTGGATACTGGGTACTATTACTCTGGCAAGCTGCCTGATATTTGATATATTTGCTAAATCCTACTGGAAACAGCTGTCCGTTCTTTTCGGACTGATTGTTGGATACATAGCTGCAATTTGCATGGGAGTTGTTGATTTTTCAACAATTCAGGACACATCAATAATCAGTCTTCCAAGCATCCTGCCGTTTAAGCCGGAATTCCATCTCAGTGCAATAGTTTCCATGACGCTTATTTTCCTTGTTTCCGCAACAGAAACAATCGGTGACACATCAGCAATGGCTGTTTCCGGTCTGAATCGTCAGGTTACAGTTGCTGAAACTGAGGGCTCTATTGCTTGTGACGGTTATGTTAGCGTGTTATCCGGCCTGCTGGGATGTCTTCCTATTACATCCTTCAGCCAGAACGTAGGTCTTATTGCCATGACAAGAGTTGTCAATCGTATGGTTATTGCTACAGGTGCTGTTATCATGATTTTCGCAGGTATCTTCCCTGTTTTCGGTGCGGTGCTCGCTACCCTGCCCGATGCGGTTCTGGGAGGCTGTACGATTATGATGTTCGGAAGCATCGTTGTCAGCGGAATAAAGATGCTTGCGGCCTGCGGCTTCCAGCAGAGAAATATAACTATAGCAGCACTGTCACTCGGTATCGGAATCGGTTTCACTCAGGTTCCTGAAATATTCAGCATTTTCCCTCCTGTAATATACACGGTGTTTGCGGAAAACTGCGTAGCTGTTGTTTTCATCGTTGCAGTAGTGGCAAACCTGATTCTTCCTAAAGAAAAAGAGGATTAAAATCTAACATCTGTAAACCTGTCCTGAATCACATAAAAATGGTTCAGGACTATTTTTTTTTTATAAATTCCATAAATTTTCCAAGAAAGATGACATGGACATATATTAGACTTAATCATATAGAAGATACGCTCTATAGATATACAATAAAAGGAGAAAAAAGATGGATTATAAGAATATGACAGAAGATATGGCAAGAGAAGGATTCGGATGCGGCATTGACTGTTCAATGGCTGTTGCAGGACACTGTGCAGATAAGGTTGGAATTGATGAGTCCACAGCAGTTAAGGCTATGGCTGCCTTCGGAGGCGGCATGTGGCATGGAGAAACCTGTGGTGCAGTTGTTGGAGCTTTGATGAGCCTGGGTCTGAAATACGGCAACTGTGAACCGGGAGATACAGAAAGCAAGAATGCTCTTCTTGCAAAAAAAGGCGAGTTCGAAGCAGCTTTTATCAAAAAGTTCGGCACTCTTAAGTGCAAGGAACTTCTCGGTTATGACCTTTCCATTCCTGAAGAGATGAACAAGGCTATGGAAGAAGGACTTTTAATGACTCTTTGCCCTAAGCTTGTTGCAGGTGCCTGCGAAATCATGGACGAGTTGCTCTAACAGTAAAAAAAAAATATATTCGAAAAGAAGATGTAAGAAATGACAGAAAAAATAAGCAAAAACGTAAAAGAAATAATAGATGAGTCAGTCAGAAATCCTGACAGCGGCAAACTGATGCCAAGAGAAGATATCATCACCCTTCTGAGTCTGAACCCAGAATCCGTCGAAGCGGCGTACCTTAGAGAAAAGGCTAAGGAGGCTGCTCTAAAGGTGACAGGAGGAAAAGCTTATCTGTGGGGCGCCATGGGAATCGATTTTGTTCCATGTTCCATGAACTGCCGGTTCTGCTCCTTTGGTGAGGAGTGGAATATAATAACGGAAAGCAGAATCTACTCCATGGATGAGATCCTCTCCCAGATGCAGGCCTACATTGATTCAGGGGTTCACTACATTGTCATGAGAACTACGGAGTTTTACAGCATCGATGACCTTTGCCGCAAGGTTGAGTATATCAAAACTCACATCAGCGGAGATTATGAGCTTATTCTGAACATCGGTGAATTCGGTAGTGAAGAGGCTTTGAAAATGAGTCAGGCCGGTGTAGACGGAATCTACCATGCGGTAAGGCTTCGCGAAGGAATTGATACAGGCTTTAATCCGGACGTTAGAAATGCAACTATGGAGGCGGTACATAACTCTCCTCTTAAGCTGATTTCTCTGGTCGAACCTGTAGGTGTGGAACACACCAATGAGGAAATCGCAGACAATCTTTACAACATCGCAGGACATGGTGCCGCAATCAGTGGTTCCATGGCCAGAATCCCGGTTCCGGGTACTCCGCTGGGAGATGCATACCCTGTTCTTTCAGATGAAAGAATTTCGCAGATTATTGCAGTCATAAGACTTGCGTGTGGAAATCTGATTCCTGACATCTGCGTTCATCCTGCATCTGAACTTGCACTTAACAGCGGTGCAAACGTAACAGTTATTGAGACCGGTGCCGTTCCCCGTGATGGAAAGCCTGTTGATGGCGAGTGGAGAAAGTTTACTGCATCAGATGCTGTCGAAACATTTCAGAATGCCGGTTATACAATTATCAGAAATTAACTTTAATAATACAATTAATTTTTTACTCAACATAAGAGGACTTCGGATGCTGGCCAAAGTCCTCTTATGTTTATCTATGATATTATCTCATTGCTGCCATTACAGCGCATATCACACATACCGTTATAAGCCCAAGCATGAACACGCCGACAGGAGCATATTCTTCCTGATGATGCGGAGCCCTTTTGTGTCCGCATACTGATTTAACAGTTCCAACGCATCTCATAACTTGCAGATCTGCAAAGGAAAACAGGCTGTGTAATACTCCTGATATGCCAAACACCGCCCATGCCAGCGGCTTTCTGTATATCCAGTCGAAGTCCAGAGAAATCATATCATGAGGTGCCATTATCTTTCTGAACAGATAGAATACAAGGGTTGAACCGATAAACAGCGCCACGTACTCCATAATATGGTGCATCGTAAAAGGATGTCCGTCTGAAGCATAAGGCAGAATACTGTAAAGGATCTTCGGCAGAACACCGGTAACAATGCAGGATGCCGCTCCGATTATCATGGCAAGATTCATATACCAAGGTGTCTTTTCGCACTGTATCCTCTCTCCTGCTCCATCTGCTGCACCGGAGCCAAAGAAAACAAACCAGTTTATCTTCAGTGCCACTGACATCCAGGTTCCTATACTTGCAATGGTCATCAGCCAGTAGCAGACGACATGCCCGCCTTCTGTAAGTGCCTCCATTACAAGTGCCTTGCTTGCAAAGCCGTTAAAGAACGGCACACCTGAAATTGCAAAGGATGCAATAAGGAAACATATTGCAGTAACAGGCATCTTCCTGTAAAGCCCGCCAAGCTCTGTAATCTTACGCTTTCCTGTAGCCCTGATAACCGCTCCGGCACACATCAGAAGGGTTGCCTTATACAGAATGTTATTAAAAGCATGAGCTGAGGCACCGTCTATTCCAAGTGCACCTCCTGCTGCCAGTGCAACTACCATGTATCCCAGCTGGCTGATAATATGGTAGGAAAGAAGTCTTCGCAGATCATTTTCAATCAGAGCCATTGCTGCACCAAACAGCGCCATTATGACACCGAATACAAGAAGGAACTCTGTACCTGCGAACATTCTGATCAGACAATAGATTCCAACCTTGGTAGTAAAGGATCCAAGGTATACAGTTCCCTCGATTCCCGCCTCAGGATATGCATCTGGAATCCATGTATGCAGGGGAACAATTGCCGCATTTACTCCTACACCTATTAAGATCAGCCAGAATGCTGCTCCCATATCAGTCGTAACTGCGCCTACTTGGGTTATTCCCTGGCAATAAAGTGCAATTACTCCTGCAAGCAGCATGTTTCCTCCAAGGAAATGAAGAACCAGATATCTGTATGACGCCAGCCTGGAGCTTCTTCGCCCACCCGACCAGACAACAAACCAGGATGACAGAGCCATAATTTCCCAGAATACTATTAAGGTCGTATAATCCCCGGCAAGTGCAACGCAGATGCTGCTTCCTGCATATACGAGCATTGCACATTTCTCACCTCTCGCCTCTTTATTCAGAGAATAGATTCCGGCGATAAGGGAAATGATTGAAAAAATCAGTGCAAACACGAAGCCAAGTCTGTCTGCTTTTATCAGTTCCAAGGTGATACTGTCAGTGAACACATATGAAAGTGCAGACTGTTCATCCAGCTGCAGAGTGCTCCACAGAGCAATAACCGGTGCCGCAATTCCTGCAGCAATTCTTCCCTTATATGGAAGAATCAGCATAAAAAGTCCACCTGCAATCAGTACAAGTCCGGGATGAAGGTTAATCATGATACGCACCTCCATCCTCCGTGTTACCCAGCGGATAATCACTCTCTTTATAATAATCTGTATCTCTCTGAAGAAGCTTTGCCATTATAACCTTGGCTACAATCACAAGAGCCAGGCTGCCGGCTATTCCCACTGCGAGATATTCAATAAAAACCATTACATCATACCTCCTTCAAAAACAGCCTCTGCCGCTGCCTGAGCCAGGTCAAGCAGATGGACTCCAAAGTTAGGCATTACTCCCAGTATTACACTTAATACTGCGGTAATTACGAGAGGCACAAGCATTTTCCAGTCTGCTTCCCCCTTCATATCCATGTTATATTCCTTAAAGTCCGGATTCACATTTTTACTCGAGAAAGCCATATAGGAAACCGGAACAAGATATGTCAGTGACAGCAGTGCACTTGCGACCAGAACTGCTGCAAAAAGAGGTTTGCCTGCTTCAAGGGCTCCTGCCATAATGTTCATCTTGCTGACAAATCCGACAAGGAACGGCATACCCGCAATTCCAAGTGAAGCAGCCGTAAATACTGCCATTGTCACAGGCATTCTGCGCCCTAAGCCTCTCATCTCACTGACCTCAGACTTATGAGTTGTAACGAAAACAGCACCGGCACACATAAACAGAGTAATCTTCATGCATGCATGGGCAACTATATGGTAAACGGCACCGGTCATAGCTGCCGGTGTCATTACAGCCACACCAAGGACAATATATGAAAGCTGTCCTACAGTTGAAAACGCCAGTCTTGCCTTCAGGTTGTCCTTCTGTATTGCAATCAGCGATGATACAAGAATTGTAAAAACAGCCAGCCAGCACATTATATTGCTCGCTCCACAGCTTCTGCAGAGTTCAGGACCAAAGGTATATCCCATTACTCTGATAACGCAGAATGCCCCCGCCTTAACAACTGCAACTGCGTGAAGCAGTGCACTTACAGGTGTAGGCGCTACCATGGCAGAAGGCAGCCAGCTGTGAAGAGGCATTACGCCGGCTTTTACAGCACCGCCTGCGATCATCAGCATAAACAGTACAAGCGCTGCTCCGCCTTCAATCTTTCCCTGAAGGAATCCTCCGGCAACAAATTCCGTAGTACCTGTAAGCGCGTATACATACACGATTCCGGCGAAGAAAAGCTGACCGCTGGCCAGAGTATAGGCAAGGTACTTTCTGCCTGATTTCCTGCCCTTGTTGTCACGGTAGTGAACGACGAGGGGATATGTTGCCACCGTCAGAATTTCATAGAAAATGAAAAATGTCAGAAGATTGGCAGCAAAGCATATTCCGATTGCTCCGCAGAGACACATCGCAAAAGCAGCGAAGTATCCTGTCTGATTCTTTTCTCCGTGCCCTCTCATATACCCGATAGAATATATGCTTGTAACAATCCATAGCCCGGATGCCACGCACGCGAACACCATACCCATGGCATCAGTCTTAAAGTGAAGATTTATTCCGTCAGCAATCTCCATAACGGTGATATCCCATGTTTTTCCTGCCAGCACAGGAAGCGCCATAGAGAATACGGTTACAGCCATAAGAATGCTTGCCGCTATCGTCACAGATTCCCTTGTATTAGGTCTTACTTTATCACCGCAAACCATTATTAATGCGGCTGCAAACATTGGAATACCAACTGCTATTACAGGTTTAAGGTTCATAATGGTTTCCATAATACTTGTCATATTAAACCACCCCCTGTAAAGCGGATCCAAATATTCCGGCTATTTCCGTGTTAAAGATTCCTACCAGAATTATTCCAAGACCGCATAAGATAACAGGCAGCATCATCGTCCATGGAAGTTCTCCTCTGCGATCCCACATTCTGTTCTCGCAGCTCATTTCACTATCCATAAAAATCTTTTCAAGAAGCCTGAAGAAATATACTGCGTTCAGCAGGCTGCTTATCACAAGAACTGCCACATACCAGTACTGTCCGCTTTCACATGCACCAAGAGCCAGATACCACTTGCTGAAAAATCCGGCAGTAGGAGGAATACCCACCATGGATAAAGCTCCTATTACTATGGTGATAACTGTCTTAGGCATTCTGCGATACAGCTGGCCGATTTCATTCATACTGGAGCTTCCATATTTGTACATCAGTCCGCCAACTGCAAAAAACAGACCGCCCTTCATCAGTGAATGACCTACAATATGCATCACACTTCCAATCAGCCCGTAGTAGTTTCCTATTGCCACTCCTACGGCTATGTAACCCATCTGAGCCACGCTCGAGTAGGCAAGCATCTTTCTTATGTCATTCTGTTTCATGGCAATCAGCGAACCGTATATCATTCCTGCAGCTCCCATTACGCCGACTGCTGTCATCAAAACCCCCAGAGCTTCTCTCTGCCCTATAAAAACAAAGTAAAAGAATCTGACCATGGCATAAGCAGGAATTTTTCCCATCACTCCGGATATCAGAGCTGTCGCAGCAGGATGTGAATTGGAATATGCTGCAGGCTGCCAGCCATGAAGAGGGAATAAAGCCATTTTTATTCCGAAAGCTATAATAAAGCAGACAGATGCCGCAAGTACTGTTCCGGCGAACTCGGTTCCTGTTAACAGCAATGAAACATCGGCCATGTTAAGGGATCCCGTACGAGCATATATGAAAGCTACTCCTATCAGATAGAAGGACGCGCCTATAGTACCGATAAGCAGATATCTGAATGCGGAAATAACGCCTTTATCACTTCCAAGCGCGATCAGGGTATATCCTGACAGAGATGTAATCTCCAGAAATACGTATAGATTGAACAGATCTCCTGTTGAGCTCATTCCGAGAAGTCCGGTTACGAGGAGTGCAAGAACGGTATAAAAGCCGTTGCCCTTCAGTCGGCTTTGATGCTTTACGAAGGCCATGCCGAAGAATGCACTCAGCATACCCATGAAGCCCACCAGAACTATTATGCACGCGTTAAGGGGGTCGACAACGAATTCTATGCCGTATGGTGTGTCCCACCGGCCGAAGTTATAGTGAATGACTCCTGCTTCGATTACTGTCTTCAGCTGCCATACCGCAAACACGAAGGAACAGCTTATGGCTGCGACAACCAGCCACTTTGCAAGTACACGCTGAAAATGTCCGATTACGGGACACAGCAGAGCCGCAAACAGAGGCAGAATAACGATCAGAATAGGAAGATTTTCAGCTATCATCTATCGTCCTCCTTTTCCATTATGTCCTCTTCTTCCATAGAACCATATTTATCCTTCATTCTCATCAGAAGTGCAAGTCCCACTCCGGTAGTACCCAGGCTGACAACTATTGCGGTAAGCATGAGTGCGTGAGGAAGCGGATTGATATAATCCTCATTGGCAGCATAATCTCCAAAGCTTACCGGGATAGTTCCTCCTGTTTTCTGACCAAAGCACAAAAAGAAGAAGATTACCGCCACCTGCATTATGTTCATGCAGATCAGCTTTTTCATATAGTTTCGGCAGACTGCCATACCGTACATTCCAAGGAAAAACAGGATGGCAACGAGCATATATATTCCCTTTTCTGCGAGAAAATTATTTAATACTGTCATTTAACCCTTTCCTTTCCAGAACAGCAGCCAGAATAATTATTATCGTTGCAGCAACGGTTAAGGTAACTCCTATTTCGATAAGAAGAATACCTATTGAATGCAGCTCGGCAATATGCTCCATGTGAACAGGAAGCTTCTCGTACTCCAGGAATCTTCCGCCGCAAAGCATTGGAATCAAACCGGTTAAGGCGTATATTGCCACCCCCGAAGCTCCGATACAGGCTGTAAAATACTGAGTGAATTTAACTTTTTTCAGCTGCATTCCGGCAACTGACGCATACAGAATAAATGCTATCGCAATAAGTGCACCCGCCTGGAATCCACCTCCAAGACTGACTTCACCGTGCATCAGAATATATATTGCATATAGAATCAGAAATGGAATAAGCAGCGGCATTACCATTCTGGCGTTTATTCCGCCGAAATCCCCCACCTCATTGAAATCCTTCGGATCCCAGTGTCTCTTCAGCTTGTTTGAAAGAATAAGCATAACAGCAATTCCGGCAAGAAACATAACAGTAGTTTCCCAGAGAGTATCGAAGCCTCTGTAGTCGGCAAGCACTCCGGTTACCATATTAGGCGCGTTGGTCTCCTTAGGGCCTTCTTCAACATATACATCGGATACATGCGTGTTCGGTGCCGACGCGGGATCGCCGATGCTCGGAAGAAGAACAGTCACTTTCCAGGTCAGAATGCACATAACAATGACACAGACAAGTCCGATAATCATACTCTTTTTCTTCATAGTCTGCACCGCCTGTCAGTAGTTCTTATTGCTATCACGAAGTAAATAGTTGAAACAACACCGATAACAGCCTCCGTGAATGCAACGTCAGGTGCTCCCATGATAATATACAGAAACATGGTGCAGAAGCTGAATGCACAGTATATTACTGCACATGCCAGCAGATCCTGGTCAAAAATAATTGCAATAGTAATGGCTATCAAAAGCAGAAGTATCAACGCCTCAATCAGCAGTATCTGCATCTTCATCCCTCCCGATATTTTCAAATCTTTTCCTGTCACTGTAGAGTGCCGCCTTTCCTATAAGGTGTGTTCCTACAGGATTTACCAGAAACATTGCCAGTATAATAAACAGTACTTTTACAGACAGCAGTGTCAAGCCTGTATAAATAATAATTCCGGTTCCAAGCAGTATCATACCAAGAGTCTCACCTATTCCCGAGGAGTGAAGTCTGGAAACGAATTCAGGCAGCCGCAGCACTCCCACTGCAGAAATGAACAGGAATACAACTCCTGCAATGAGGAAAGCTGCCGCAAAGAACATTCTGATATTATCTGCCATTTTTGCGGTTACCTCCTTTCAGGAAGTTTGCAATAAAAACGGTTCCGAGAAATCCCAGAACAGCGTAGGAAATAGCTATATCTATATACATATCAAGCCGTCCGTCTATCAGTCCGATTATAAGCAGTCCGGCGATTATGTCCGTCCCGATAACGAAGATACCGTTTAATCGGTCAAATGTGGACGGACCGCGTAGTACGCATATTACCATTATGGCAATTGTAATTATAACTGCAATGAGCAGTATATAAAAAAAAGTAGTCATTTTTTCTTAAAGACCTCCGCAACTTTTCTCTGCATGGTACCCTCAAGCAGGCCTTCGGCTGCTGCATCTGTCAGAGCGTGCACTACAAAGTGTTTGCTGTCCCTGATATCAACGGTTACCGTTCCGGGCGTCAGAGTTATTGAATTAGCCAGCATTGTGGCCGCAGCATCACTTCCATAATCCAGATCGAATTCAATAAGATGTGGATTGATATTCATTTTCGGACTTAATACAACCTTCGTGATATCCCATGCTGACTTGATTATTTCCTTAACAAGCCAGAAAAAGTATCTGATAAATGCAGGGATACTTATTCCCATTTCATCGTTTATCTTTGCAAAGATCCATCCCGCAAGGACAGATGCCGCTGCGCCGTACATCAGAAACTTAACCTCGAATCTTCCTGAGAGGAATATCCAGATTGCAAACAACAGTACTGATGCAGCTATCCATGTTCGCTTTTTCATAAAACTTCTCCTTTACATACACTAGAATTTTACAATATTACCATTTATTCTTCAAGAAATTTGTGGACAAAACATGGAATTTGTATAGAAAAAGACACTTCACTGCAGTAGTGAAAGACCAGCTGCTCTGAAGTGTCTTGAATCATGCTGAATCATCTGCCGATTCAGATTTTATTTTCTTCCATTTTGTTTTTCTTTACTGTCATCCTGTACAGTCCATGCTTATTGCAGTAATAGTAGATATCCTTTGTACGGCTTCTCTTAAACCTGCATTCGGCATCACTTTCCGGATACTGTTTTACAATTTCCACACAGTTGTCCTTTACTGCGGCAAAGAATGAAATATAGTGACTCTTTGTCATAGGATGCCTGCAGGTAATATAATACTCATCCTCCACATTCTCAATGGCGAGAGAATGCTCTTCATCCGGTGTTTCTGCCTCAAGAGGCGGAAGAACCACACCACAGCAGCTGATTACTGCTTCTCCTGTAGCCCATATAACGTTTCCGCATATAGGACACACGTAAAACTTTAAACGTGCCATATTAAAGGAACGATTGCTGTTTCTGATATCATTTCCTGCCATAAGTTCAATGACTGAGATTCCAAGTGAAGCGGCTATATCCTCCAGAATGGCAATGTCCGGATACCCTTTTCCGTTCTCCCATTTGGAAACAGTCTTTTCACTTACGCACAGCTTGTCAGCAAGCTCAAGCTGAGTCATTTTCTTTTCTTCACGAAGCTTTTTAATTATAGCACCTGTTACATACTGATTCATATTTCTCATCTCCCTTCGTAAAGATATTAACATGACGTCAGACATGTGTGTACCTACGGAACGTAGAGTCCGCTAGTCCAGCTTTTCCCTCAGCCCCAGCATGGTCTCACCCAGAACAGGGTGTTTCTTGTAAGGTGCAAGCTGCACCATTGAATCAAGAACAAAGCTTCTCTTATGCATATCAACATGAGGAATATGAAGCTCATCTGTATCGAGAATTATATCATCGTACAGGAGGATATCCAGATCCAGTGTTCTCGGTCCCCAGCGAACAATCCGTTCTCTGTGCGCCTCCTGTTCAATTACGTGAAGCTGTTCCAGAAGCTCTTCCGGTGTAAGCAAAGTCCTGAGCTCAAGAGCGCTGTTAAGGAAATTATCCTGCTCCACTCCTCCATAAGGTTCGGTTTCAATATAGTCAGCAACTTTTACGACTTCACAGGTATCAAGGCTGTTAAGCTTTTCAACTGCACCATCAAGGTATCCTTTAGTGTCCCCTATATTTGAACCAAGTGCAACATATGCAGTATGCCATCCACGACATATACTTACAGAAACAGTCTCAAGGGGCAGTCCTACAGGTGCCCAGGGTTTGGCAATCTCAATCTCTACTTTTTCCATTAACGGATATTCGAGTAAAAGTGCCTCTGCAAGAGTTTCTGCCACACGTTCAATCAGCATAAAGGTATGGCTTTCAACATGCTTTTTAATAAAGTGACTAACCTCTCCGTAATGAATGGACTGTTCCAGATTATCTGTCATACCGGCCTTGCGGGTATCAGTATGCATTACAGCAGTTATCACAAACTTTTGCCCAAGTACATTTTCTTCAGGAAATACTCCGTGATTAGCGAATACTTCCAGATTCTTAATTGTAATTTTATCCATAGTAATCTCACTTTATCTGCTTAGAATAGCCTTAGTCATTTTAACAGTGCGAAGATTTTCCTTAACATCATGCACACGAACAAATGAGCATCCCTTCATCACACCCATCACAGTAGTCACCAGAGTTCCCTCAACTCTCTGGTCAGTAGGTAAATCAAGTGTGTTACCAATTACAGATTTCCTTGATGTTCCAAGAAGCACAGGGAAGCCAAGTGTATTTAAAATTTCCAGATGGTTGATTATTTCCAGATTCATTTCATAAGTCTTACCGAAACCTACACCCGGGTCAAGAATAATTCTGTCGTCAGCCACTCCGGCTTTTCTGGCAATGGCAACGCACTCCTCCATATCAGCCAGGAAGTCCCTCTGAAAATCTTCATAAACAGCCTCATTGCGATTGTGCATCAGACAGCAGGCTGCTCCGTATTCTGCAGTAAGCTCAGCAACGCGAAAATCATGCTTGAATCCCCAAATATCGTTTACAAGGTCAGCACCTGCCTGAAGAGCTGCTTCAGTGACATCACCCTTATAGGTATCAATAGATACAGGAATGTCAAAACGACTCTTCACCGCTTCAATTACAGGTACAACCCTTGCAATTTCCTCATCAGAGGTGATAACCTGATGACCCGGTCTGGTAGATTCGCCGCCGATATCAATAATGTCAGCCCCCTCCTTAATCATTTCCTCTGCGTGGAAAAGTGCATTGTCTAAAGAATTAAACTTTCCACCATCTGAAAATGAATCCGGTGTAACATTCAGTATCCCCATAATATAACAGTTGTTTGCTGTGTCAAAATCTCTGTTTCCAATAATCATTTTTTCACCTTTTTCTTTCTATTCTGTAATCTTAAGGTTTTTCTTTTCGTCCGGCCAGTTGCATTCTTTCCGGGCATCACAGGAAAAGCAGCATCTGGACTGCTTGTCTGCATCATAAAGGTATCTTCCCAGTCGGCTTTCACTTCCTCTGCGATGATCACGAACAGCCTCAGCTATCAAAGCTGACTCCGCCTCAGAAAAACCGCACTCAGGCAGGATAGCTTCAGCAAGATCAGCCCCGGCCTCATTGTGTGGTATTCCTTCATCAGTCTGAATAAACCTGCCTATATCGTGAATAATCGCAGCTCCGTAAATCACATGCTTTGGCAGTTCTGCGCCTTCCTCAAGATTTCTGATATACATGAGCCTTGCAACGGCCAGAAGATGTTCCAGACCGTGACGGCAGAAAATACGAGTTGATTCCTCGGTCTGGAGGTTTTGATAATGCTCCTGAAAGAGAGGATGACTCCATATTCTGTTGACGCGTTCCATCTACTTCACCATCTGCATGAAGGTCTGCTGCAGACTGTAATCCTCAGCGAAAGCACCCTTAGTGATCGTTGTGACTGTCTTGGTTCCCGGTTTCTGAACGCCGCGCATCGACATACACATATGCTCTGCCTCAAGCATTACCATTACACCCTTCGGCTCCAGATACTTTTCCACGGCTTCGGCAATCTGAGCCGTCATGTTTTCCTGAATCTGCGGTCTTCTCGCAAAGACCTCTACGGTGCGTGCCAGCTTGCTCAGACCCGCAACCTTCTCATTTGGAATATATGCCACATGTGCCTTGCCGAAAAACGGCAGAAGATGATGTTCACACACGGAATGAAAGATAATGTCCTTTTCTATTACTATGTTGTTGTTCACTGCATGAAACTTCTTTTCAAAGTGAACTGAAGCGTCCTGCTCCAGACCTCCGAAAATCTGTTCACACATACGTGCAATTCGGTCCGGCGTTTCAAGGAGACCTTCTCTGTTCACATCTTCGCCTATTCCCTCCAGAATAAGGCGGACTCCGTCTTTTATTTTTTCACTGTCCATGCTTTTGCTTCCTCCTGAAATTACATCTCGATATATTCGTCGTATGTGCAAAGCTTGTCGATAAGGGTTCCATCCGGTCTGATTTCCATGATGCGGTTTGCAATGGTCTGAATGAATTCGTGATCGTGTGATGCAAATATTACATTTCCCTTGAAATTTATAAGACCTTCGTTTACTGCGGTAATGGATTCAAGATCCAGGTGGTTTGTCGGCTGGTCAAGAACCAGAACGTTTGATCCGTAAAGCATCATACGTGAAAGCATACATCTTACCTTCTCTCCGCCGGAAAGTACCTGTACGTTTTTGTATACATCGTCTCCGGAGAACAGCATTCTCCCAAGGAAGCTTCTCATGAAGGTTTCTGTAGTTTCCTTTGTATACTGGCTCAGCCATTCAATCATGTTGTATTCAGAACCGTTAAAGTACTCTGAATTATCTATCGGAAGATATGAGCTTGTAATGGTGATTCCCCACTTGTAGCTTCCTTCATCCGGCTCCATCTCTCCCATAAGGATTTTAAACAGCGTTGTGTTTGCTATTTCATTCTCGCCTACAAAGGCTATTTTGTCACCTTTGTTCACTCTGAAGGTAATGTTGTCAAGAACCTTCACACCGTCAATAGTCTTGGATAGATTGTCTACCTGCAGAATATCCTTGCCTGCCTCCCTGTCCATTGTGAAACCTACAAAAGGATAGCGGCGTGATGATGCAGGCAGTTCTTCTATAGTCAGCTTGTCCAGCAGCTTCCTTCTTGATGTGGCCTGTTTTGCCTTGGATTTGTTGGAGCTGAAACGCTGGATAAATGTCTGCAGTTCCTTTATTTTCTCCTCAGTTCTCTTCTTCTGGTTCGTAAGGAGCTTCTGCATCAGCTGTGATGATTCATACCAGAACTCGTAGTTTCCTACATACATTTTAATCTTGCCGTAGTCTACGTCAACTATATTGGTGCAGACAGTGTTCAGGAAATGTCTGTCATGGGATACTACCAGCACTGTTCCCGGATATTCCATAAGAAATTCCTCCAGCCAGTTGATAGCTTTGATGTCAAGATGGTTGGTAGGCTCGTCAAGAAGTACGATTTCCGGATTGCCGAACAGCGCCTGTGCAAGCAGAACCTTAACCTTTTCTTTTGCCGTCAGCCCTGACATCGGGCTGTACAGAATATCCTCTGACAGTCCCAGACCCTGAATCAGCCTGCTTACATTGGAATCGGCCTCCCAGCCGTCCATTTCAGCGAATTCCGCCTCAAGCTCGGCAGCTCTGATACCGTCTTCCTCTGAGAAGTCCTCCTTCATATATATAGCATCCTTTTCCTGCATTACCTGATAAAGTCTTGGATTTCCCTGAATTACCGTATCCAGAACTGTGAATTCATCGAAAGCGAAGTGGTCCTGCTTAAGGACGGACATTCTTGTATGCGGCTTCAGTGATACTGTGCCTGTTGTAGGTTCAAGATCTCCGGACAGAATTCTCAGAAAGGTTGATTTTCCGGCTCCGTTTGCTCCGATTATACCGTAGCAGTTGCCCTGTGTAAATTTAAGATCAACATCCTTGAACAGAATCTGCCCGCTAAAGTTCATACTTACATTTGTTACTGTTAACACTAAATTCCTCCTTATCTACTTTACCTTTTCAAGAAGGGCTATACACTCTATATGCTTAGTCCAGCTGAAATTATCGAAAGCCTTCAGGTATTTCACCCTGTACCCGTTGTATTCATACTGCTGCAGGTTAATTGCAAGAGTCTTAGGGTTGCATGATACATACACAATCTGATCCACGCCATAGCTTACTATCTTATCAACCGCCTTCAGACTCATGCCTACACGAGGCGGGTCAACGACAATTACGTCGGGCTTATCTGAAGTTTTTTCCAGAACCTCAAATACATCGCCTGCAATAAATCGGCAGTTATCCAGGCCGTTAAGAGACGCATTAACCTTTGCAGCCTCCACAGCCTCCTCAACAATTTCAACTCCGATTACTTCCTTTGCTTTAAGAGCGAGCACCTGGCTTATGGTTCCCGTACCGCAGTACAGGTCGAAAGCGACCTTGCCTGAGAAGTCGTCGATGAGATTAATTGCCTGACTGTACAGTCTTTCTACTGCATCTACGTTAGTCTGGAAGAAAGAAAAGGCACTTACCTTGAATTTCAGCCCGAGGATTTCGTCCATATAGTAGTCTCTGCCCTCAAGGATTTTCAGCTCCTCACAGGTTACCTTGTCAGCGAGGTTATCGTTAAAAGTTCTCAGAATTCCAACGATCTCATTGTCCAGTTCCAGATGGTGAAGACCCTCGACAAAGGCTTCTTCATCGAAGCCTTCTTCGGTTGACGTAATTATATTTATAAGCAACTCACCGGTTCTTATTCCCTTTCTTATCAGCAGGTTTCTCAGAAGTCCTTTATGAGACTTTTTATTGTAGTGTCTGTATCCCCTTTCCGCTGCAAAATCAAGGGTAAAGCGAAGTATTCTATTATAGTCCTCGTCTACAAGCTGACACTGGTCAACAGTAACGATGGACATATAATTCTTTTTCTTATGCATTCCCAGACAGATAGGTCCGTCCTTGACAAAGTCCCCGAAGGTATACTCCATCTTATTTCTGTATCTGTATCGGTTTTCTTCAGGACAGCCTTCTATACCGCCGTAAACCTCAGGAACAATATTCTTTGCTTCAAGAAGCTCTAATACCTCTTTTTCCTTCACTTCCAGCTGCTCCTCATAGGTCATCCCCTGATATACACAGCCTCCGCAAAACTCGTCATGAGGGCATATGCCTTCACACGCTTTAAAATCTGCCATATTTATCGTAAAACTCCTTCTTGTATTCTAAAAATCTGTCTTCTTCGATTGCTGTTCTTATATTTTCCATCATTTTCAGCAGGAAGTGAATATTATGATTGGACAGCAGCATTGCAGACAGCATTTCATCTGCCTTAAACAGATGTCTCAGATAAGCCCTGGAATAGTTTCTGCATGTATAGCAATCGCATTCAGGATCCAGGGGAGTAAAGTCTCTCTCGTATTTTGCATTCTTTATATTCACTCTACCGTGACTTGTTGTACACAGGCCATGTCTTGCAATTCTTGTCGGGAGAACACAGTCAAACATATCTATTCCGCGTTCAACTCCTTCGAACAGGTAGTCCGGACTTCCCACACCCATCAGATATCTTGCCTTTTCTTCAGGGAGATAATCCACGCAGTCATCCAGTATATCCAGCATAATATCTTTAGGCTCGCCTACCGACAAACCTCCGATAGCATAACCCGGCAGATCAAGCTCAACGATCTCTTCTGCGCTCTGCTTACGCAGATCCTTATACATGCCGCCCTGCATAATACCGAATAGAGACTGTCTCTCAATGTCCTTGTGGGCATCCTTGCATCTTTTCAGCCATCTCGTTGTTCTTTCCAGAGAGTTTTTTACATACTGTCTGTCTGCGGGATACGGAGTACACTCGTCAAAGGCCATCATGATATCAGAGCCCAGGGCGTTCTGTATCTCAACAGCCTTCTCTGGGGTAAGCATGTGCCTTGAACCGTCAATGTGGCTCTGGAACCTTACTCCCTCTTCGGTGATTTTGCGCAGCTTTCCCAGTGAAAACACCTGAAAACCCCCGCTGTCAGTAAGAATTGCTCTGTCCCAGTTCATAAACTTGTGGAGGCCCCCCGCTTCCTTTATAAGCTCGTGGCCCGGTCTGAGGTAAAGGTGATAGGTGTTGGACAGAATAATATCTGCCCCCATTTCCTTGACCTCTTCAGGTCTCATAGCCTTAACGGTGGCCTGAGTGCCAACAGGCATGAACACAGGAGTCTGAATATCTCCATGAGGAGTATGCAGAACACCTCTTCTTGCCTTTGTCCTGGAATCCTTCTTTATAAGTTCATAAGTAACCGCATGTTTCATGTGTTTGCTTTTCCTTTCATGTTAAGCTTCTTTAATTTGAGCCTATATAATCAGGCACGCGTCTCCGTAGCTGAAGAAACGGTATTTCTCCCTAACGGCAATTTCGTATGCCTCAAGAATCTTCTCTCTGTCATACAGCGCCGATATCAGCATCAGCAGAGTCGACTTCGGAAGATGAAAATTTGTTATCAAAGCTTCTATAATCTTAAATTTATATCCGGGGTAAATGAATATATCAGTGCTGCCTGAACCCTCGGCAACCTGATATCTGCCCAGCTCCTCATCAAAGTATGCGGCACTTTCCACGGTTCTTGTAGATGTTGTTCCCACGGATATTATTCTGCCGCCTTCTCTGATAGTATCGTTTATGAGTGCAGCATTTTCCTCATCTATGAAGTACTCTTCAAAATGCATGCTGTGATCTTCCACGTTTTCACATTTTACCGGTCTGAAAGTACCGATTCCAACGTGAAGTGTGACGTAGGCAAGCTTGACGCCCTTTTCTTCTGCCTTTTTCAGAAGCTCGTCTGTAAAATGCAGCCCTGCTGTCGGTGCAGCAACAGAGCCCTCCTCCTTGCAGTACACAGTCTGATACATATCCTTGTCTTCCGGTGTGCTTTCTCTCTCAATATACGGAGGCAGCGGCATCTTTCCCAGCTCGTCAAGCCTTTCCATAAAAATTCCTTCGTATTTAAAATCTACTATTCTCGTGCCGTCAGGGCCGTAATCCACAATCTCGGCTCTGAAACTTTTTCCGAAGCTTACCGCATCTCCCGGTTTCAGTCGCTTACCCGGTCTGACCATGGTTTCCCAGCGGTCGCCCTCAATTCTCTTGATAAGCAGAAACTCTACCCTGGCTCCGGTACCCTCCTTCTCTCCGAACAGACGTGCAGGCAGTACCTTGGAATTGTTCAGTATAAGGCAGTCACCCTTGTTCAGATAATCAAGAATATCATAAAAATGTTTATGTTCTATGCTCCCCTTGGCTCTGTTCATTACCATGAGGCGGCAGACATCCCTCTTTTCTGCAGGTCTCTGCGCTATCAGCTCTGCAGGAAGCTCGTAATCAAAATCGCTAATTTTCACTGTCTTCTCCTTCTCCCGGATACTCCAGTCCCAGGTGCTTGTAACCTAATCGAGATACCATTCTACCTTTTTGTGTGCGATATAGCAAGCCCGATTGTATTAAATACGGCTCATAGGCATCCTCTATTGTAACACGCTCTTCTCCTATGGAAGCCGCAATGGTATCTATTCCTACAGGACCTCCGTTAAATCTATGTATGATTGCTGACAGTATTTCTCTGTCCAGGCGCTCAAGTCCCAGACTGTCAACGCCCAGAGCCTTAAGTGCCTCAGCAGTTATTTCTTCCGTAATTACTCCGTTTCCTCTCACCTGAGAGAAATCTCTTATTCTTTTCAGCAGTCTGTTTGCTACGCGCGGGGTACCTCTTGAACATCTGGCCATCTCCATAAGTGAGCTTTCATCAACCTCCACCCCGAGCAGTCCGGCAGATCGCCTGATAATATGTGCAAGCTCCTCATCGTCATATAATTCAAACTTGCTTATTACTCCGAAACGGTCTCGTAAAGGTGCAGAAAGGCTTCCTGCTCTCGTAGTCGCACCGATCAGGGTAAACTTTGCAATATCCAGACGGATGGATCTGGCGGAGGGACCTTTTCCTATTATGATGTCCAGGGCATAGTCCTCCATTGCAGAATACAGAACCTCTTCTACCGACCTGTTAAGTCTGTGTATTTCGTCGATAAAAAGCACATCATTCTCATTAAGATTGGTCAGGATTGCTGCCAGGTCACCGGCTCGCTCTATTGCCGGTCCCGATGTTATCTTGATATCCACTCCCAGTTCATTTGCTATGATTCCTGCCAGGGTGGTCTTGCCCAGGCCCGGAGGGCCATAGAACAGAACGTGGTCAAGTGGTTCGCCTCTCAGCTTTGCAGCCTCTATAAATATTTTCAGATTATCCTTTACAGTCTTCTGTCCCATAAAATCGTCCAGAAACTGAGGTCTGAGAGTAGTCTCCTGCTTTTCCTCTGCAGCCAGTGCCCCTGACTGAGTAATTCTTTCTTCTACCATATACTACCTCTAAAATAAATTCTTAAGTGCGCCCTTAATGTATTCCTCGCATGTCAGGGCTTCTCCGGCAACGGCACCGACTGCCGCCGTCGCCTCGTTCTTTGTGTACCCAAGAGCAATCAAAGCGTTCACAGCCTCGCTTCTTTCGTCGCTGTATGCAGTCGAAACTGAAACCTCTGTATCCGTCGCAAAACCAAAGGCCTCAACCTTGTCTCTGAGCTCCAGAATTATTCTTTCAGCGGTTTTCTTACCTATACCGTTGGCTGCCGAAATCGCCTTAACATCACCTGCCGCTATGGCCTGTTTCAGTTCAGACGGCGGAAGTGTGCTCATTATTGACATTCCTGCCTTTGCTCCAACGCCGTTTACGGTAATCAGAAGTTCAAAGAGTTCCAGCTCATCCTTGCCGTTAAACCCGTAAAGGCTCATTGCATCCTCTCTTACTATCATGGAAGTGTATATTTTCACTTCGCTTCCCTCTGTGTTTCTGTATACTGCCGAATTAGCAGGAACAAAAACTCTAAATCCAACGCCTGAATCAGTTTCCACAATAATGCTTCCATCTATATTTGGATAAAATTTTCCTTTAATACATCTTATCATTTGATTAACCTCGCTCTGTTTCCTGCTGAATGTCCGTGGCATATTGCAGCGGCCACTGCGTCAGCTGTATCATCCGGTTTAGGTACTTCTGAAAGATTAAGAATAGCCTTTACCATTGCCTGCACCTGCTTCTTGTCAGCCCGGCCGTATCCCACCAGTGCCTGTTTTATCTGAAGAGGGGTGTATTCGTTCACTTCCAGACCACCATTTACACAGGCAAGTACAGCTACCCCTCTGGCCTGTCCAACCATAATGGCGGTTTTTGCATTACTGTTGAAAAACAGTTCCTCGACTGATGCAACCTCCGGCTTATATTTCTCAATAACAGCACAAAGCTGAGTATAAAGATGCTGCAGCCTCAGCGGCATTTCCATCTTGGCATCCGTTGTAATTGCACCGTAATCAACTACTGAAAAATGGTTACCCTTAAGATCCAGCACACCCCATCCAAGGATGGCATAACCGGGGTCGATTCCTAAAATTCTCATATACCATACTCCTCGTGAAATACATACAGAATAAGTATAACACAGGAACATTTGTTTGTCCATTGTTTGAATTTTTATAAATCCCCATTGTATTTTATGAATTAATTATTGCTTTAACGCTTGAAATTATGATATAATTTTCATGGATATAGATTATTGGTTCATAAAAGGAGAAGAGAAAATGCGTTATTCCAGACAGAATAAGATACTGGAGCTGATTGCAAACAACGATATCGAAACTCAGGATAAGCTTGTTTCGATGCTTAAGTCTGAAGGTTTTGATGTTACACAGGCAACAATTTCCAGAGATATTAAGGAGCTGCAGCTTATTAAGACACTTTCCAGTTCAGGAAAATACAAATATGCTGTAAGCACTAACAAGGATACGCCTATTTCAGACAGATTCGTTAAGATTTTCAGGGAGACAATCACTTCCTTCGCATCTGCACAGAACCTGATTGTTGTGAAAACGCTTTCCGGATGCGGACCTGCCGCAGGCGAAGCAATTGACTGTATCAGTCTTCCTCACGTAGTAGGATCAATTGCCGGAGACAATACCCTGCTTATCATTGTTGACCGTGAAGAAAATGTAGAAAGTATCCTTTCCATTTTTAACGAAATGCTTATTATGAGGTCTAAAAATATATGATAAACCATATTAGTATCAGTAATTTTGCAATTATTGAGAACACTGAAATTGATTTTGACCATGGTTTAAATATTATTACCGGTGAAACCGGTAGCGGAAAATCTATAGTAATCGAAGCTGTTAGCCTTGCTCTCGGGAGCAGGGCTGATTCTGCATTTGTACGATCTGGCGCAGATAAAGCGGTTGTTCAGCTGGCCGGTGATCTGGATGGTGAAGAAATAGTAATTACCAGAGAGGTGTCCTCTACCGGTAAAAATCTGTGCAGACTCAATGGTCAGATTGTTACACTCAGTGAACTTCTTGTTATATGCCGCAGGCTTGCAGACATACATGGCCAGTATGATAACCAGTCTCTGCTCAACTGTGATAATCATATCAATCTGGTAGACAGATTTCACAGTGGCTCCATAGAAGCAATCAAGAAGAATTTCTCCCAGTGCTACGAAGCGTACACATCCGTAAAACAAAAGCTCAGCTCCCTGCTTTCCGCCGAGGCAGAAAACTTGAGAAAGAGGGATTTCTACCGGTTTGAAGTGGATGAAATCAGCTCGGCTCAGCTGCACATAGGCGAGGATGATGAACTTGAGGAACGTATTTCAATGCTTCAGAACAGCGAAAAGATATATTCAGCTGTCGAGGGAACCTACGAAATGCTTAACGGCGGTGAAAATGCAGTCATATCAGCTTTAGGTGCCGGTATGAATGCGCTTCAGGGTATTGCCTCTTATTCAAGAGAAATTTCCTCGGTTACCGACGAATATTCTGATCTGTTTTACAGACTGGAAGATATATCCTCATCGCTTAGGGATATCAGAGAAAAGGTTACCTTCTCACCTCATGAGCTGGACGAGGCTATTACCAGACTGAATGTAATAGACGGACTCAAGAAGAAATACGGTTCTACCATTGAAGAAATCCTGTTATATATGGACAGAGTGTCTGAGGAGCTTTACAGTATTGAAAATTTTGACGAGCTAAAGGCTCAGCTCACAGAGTATACAGACAAAGCACTGCAGGAGCTCAAGATTCAGGCTGATCTGCTTACTGAAGCCAGAAGATCAAGTGCCTCTGAACTGGAAAAGTCAATTGAAAAAGAGCTTAAGGATCTAAACTTCGATTCCGCACAGCTTTCTATAGAATTCAGAGAATTACCGGATATCGGTTCAAACGGAAAGGATCAGATAGAGATTCTCATTTCAACTAACAGAGGTGAACCGTTGAAGCCTCTTGCGAAGATTGCATCCGGCGGTGAAATTTCCAGAATCATGCTTGCAATCAAAAACATAACCGGCACATATGACAGTATTCCTACTATGATTTTCGATGAAATTGATGCAGGAATAAGCGGAATAACAGCCAGCATCGTTGGACGCAAGCTGAAGGAAATATCACAGCATCACCAGATTATATGCATTACACATCTTCCTCAGATAGCTGCATGTGGAGAATCTCATTACAGAATTTATAAGGAAGTAATAGATGAAAAGACGTTCACCCGTGTCGAAAAGCTGAAGGACAATCAGACCATAGACGAGATAGCAAGACTGCTCGGTGGTGAAAATATAACAGATACTACAAGAATGAACGCTTTAGAGCTTATCAATTCAGCAAAAGGCTGAGGCTGCAGTGCAGTCTCAGCCTTTTGGCTTGCCTGTTCAATATCTTACATATTTTCTTTATTCATATCTATCGACCAGTGTTCAAGGTCTGTGTGAAGCAGCTCATGAGCTCTGTGTGAGTTAGGCTCACCAAGGTATTCCTCATACGTCAGCTGTACTGCACTGTTTTCATGTGAGAATCTCAGGTTGGAGAATTTGTCCAAACCATACAGAGCCTCCCCTCTTACGCCTGCAAATTCCTTGCCGTCCTTTGTCGGCTGTCCGCCTCCTCCGACACATCCTCCCGGACATGCCATGATTTCTACAAAGTCATAGTGAACTTTGCCGGCTTTGATAGCCTCCATCAGCTTTCTTGTATTACCCAGACCGCTTGCAACGGCGACCTTAACCTGAAGACCCTTGATATCGAAGGTTGCCTCCTTCCAGCCGTCCAGACCTCTTACACTCTTGAAGCTGTCAGGCTCAGGGTTCTCCCCTGTTACAAGGAAGTACGCACTTCTCAGCGCCGCCTCCATTACTCCTCCGGTCGCTCCGAAAATAACGCCTGCACCGGAACCTTCTCCAAAGATGTCGTCAAAAGCCTCTTCCTTCAGATCAGAAGGTTTGATGTAGTCGGCGCGAATCATCCTTGCAAGTTCTCTCGTTGTCAGAACAAGATCCACATCCTTGCCGTGACCGGCATCATTTACTTCCTCTACGTTGTGTTCATATTTCTTGGACATGCAAGGCATAATCGAAACAGAGAATATTTTGTCCGGATCAACGCCCAGTTTGTTTGCAATGAATGTCTTTGACATTGCACCGAACATCTGCTGCGGTGATTTTGCCGTGGACAGATTTTTAACCATATCAGGATACTGGGTTTTTACGAATCTTACCCAGCCCGGGCAGCAGGATGTGAACATCGGCCAGCTGTAATCCTCTTTGTGAGTGAATCTTTCGATGAATTCTGAACCTTCCTCCATAATTGTAAGGTCAGCAGAATAGGTTGTATCGAATATGTAATCAAAACCGATTCTGCGCAGCGCACTTACCAGCTTTCCTGTAGTAGCCTCTGCCTTAGGCATCCCTATTTCGTCCGCCCATGCCGTTCTTACCGCCGGTGCTATCTGTACCATAGTGATTTTATCCGGATCTGCAAGCACGCGGCTCATTATATCTCTGTCGTCTCTTGCTCTGAGTGCTCCTACCGGACAATGAGTTATACACTGTCCGCATAGAACACAGTCCGCAGCTGTCAGAGACTTGTTCTTTGAAACTCCCACATTTGTTCTGTAGCCTGAGCCGTTAACGTCCCAGACATTTAACCCCTGAACCTTATCGCAGATCTGAACACATCTCATGCACTTGACGCATTTTGACGCCTCTTTGATAAGAGGAAGTTCGAAGTCCCAGCGATTCTTTTCCGCTGTATTCTCATAGTGCAGACTGATAATGCCCAGATCGTTGGCAATCTTCTGCAGCGTGCAGTTTCCACTCTTTACACACTGTACACACTTGCAGTCATGGTCTGACAGAATCAGCTCAACATTTATTTTTCTTGTCATTCTGACCTTTGGACTGTTTGTGAAGATTTCCTGTCCTTCTTCTACCTTTGTATTGCAGGCAGTTACCAGCTTGTCCATCCCCTCTATTTCAACCAGGCATACTCTGCATGCACCGATTTCATTAACATCTTTAAGAAAACAAAGATGAGGAATATCTATTCCTGCCTTCAGTGCGGCTTCCATTATCGTAGTGCCGGCAGGAACTGAAATTTTTCGTCCGTCTATTTTTATGTTTACCATTTCTCTATTCTGCCTCCTCTAAATGATCCAAATCCGCACTCATCACAGCGCAGGCATCTTGAGCATTCCGCAAGTGATTCTTCTCTTGTCATCGGAAGTTCAACTGCTTCAAAGTCTCCTCCTCTTTCAGCGGCATATCTTTCCTTTAAATCGATTCTTCCGCGTGAAGGCTTGTCCTCAACTACAGGGTCAGGTATCTCTATGTCAACTGATATTTCGTGGTTATATCCCAGATAGCTGTCGATATTTGCAGCTGCAACCTTTCCTGCAGCTATTGCATTGATAACGGTTGACGGTCCTGTTACGCAGTCTCCGCCTGCATAGATTCCCTGTACCTTGTCTACTACACTGTTCTTCTCAGCCTTGATAGTTCCTCTGTATACAGGAATTCCGTATTTTTCGAAGAACTCGATATCAGTAGCCTGTCCGATTGCAGATATTACGATATCACAAGGGATCTTCTCTCTCGGCTGATCGGCATCAACCGGCTTAGGTCTTCCTGAGCGGTCAGCTTCTGATGCAATCTGAGGCTGAACATACAGTCCTTTTACGTGGCCGCTCTTATCTACGATGATTTCTGACGGTGCTTTTAGCTGGAACAGCTCGCAGCCTTCTGCAATAGCTCCTCCAATTTCGTCAGGAAGCGCTGTCATATCGTCTCTGCGTCTTCTGTAAACGATGGAAACCTGACTTGCACCAAGTCTCTTGGCTGTTCTGGCTACGTCCATGGCAACATTTCCGCCGCCGATTACGGCAACTGACTTACCTTTAAAGTCCGGCATGGCATCGTCACCTATGCTTCTGAGCATTTCAACCGCAGGAATAACTCCTTTGGCAAATTCTCCCGGTATTCCAAGATTCTTATGGTTATGGGAACCGATTGAAATATATACCGCATCATAGTTATCCTTAATTTCCTTAATGGCCTCATCTGAGCTGATGTCATAATCGGTCTTGAACTCAACTCCGGCTGCTGCGATTGCGTCGATGTCCCACTGCAGTCTTTCTCTTGGAAGTCTGTACTTCGGAATTCCGTATCTCAGCATTCCGCCAAGCTGAGCTCTCTTCTCAAATACTGTTACATCATGTCCCATTATTGACAGGAAGTATGCAGCTGACAGTCCGGACGGTCCTCCGCCAATTACGGCCACCTTCTTGCCTGTGCTGTCCATTCTTGCAGGAGTTTCGACCTCCTTTGAACAGTTGTCCACGGCAAATCTCTTAATCGCTCTGATATTTACAGGTGTATCAATTATATTTCTTCTGCACTTTTCTTCGCACGGGTGTTCGCAGATCAATGCACATACTGTAGGGAAAGGGTTATCCTTTCTGATAAGCTTAACTGCATCGTCGTATCTTCCGCTTCTTACCAGGGCGACATATCCCGGAACATCCACTCCTGCAGGACAGCCTCCTCTGCACGGAACGGCCTGTCTCTTGTTTATTACTGTTTCATCACAGCTGTGGTTCAGAATATGCGATTCGTAATCACTTCTGAAGCCTTCCAGCCCGCGGAGAATCATAGCGGCAGCCTCTGTACCTATTGCACAGTCTGAGGACACTCTGATTGCTTCCGCTGTCCTTTTCAAATTGTCTAAAATACTTAAATCCTCGTTGCCGTCAATTGCAAGGATTCTGTCGAGCATAATCTGCAGCTGGCCTAATCCTACACGGCACGGTATACATTTACCGCAGCTCTGAGCGTGACACATTCTCAAGAAGGCTGCAGCCATATCCACAGGGCACTGTCCCGCAGGACTGGATACAACTCGTCTCTCAAGATCTTTATACAAGCCTTCAACTGTAAATTCAGCCCGGTCCTTAGACTTCATAAATAGTCTGTCCATGTTTTTAACCTCCAAAAATTTTCCTAGGCTAATTATAGCACATAATTGTACAATAAAAAGTACAATTATGAATGTATACAGAATTTTTTTATTTTTTTGTGGCCAGTTAACAAATTTTTTATAAAAATTTTTTAAACATTTTTTATATATTCTTTTTTTCAGAAAGTTATCCTATTATTTCCCGTCAACTTTTCCACACTCTTCAATCCTCTATTTTTAAAGCTTCGCACACCTTCTTCACAAAAACCTCCAGATTGTATACAATTTATTCCACAGCACCATGTGGATAACTATAAGTCATACATTCCTTTAAAATCAAAGGGTGCACGCGTCAATTCATTTGTCAATAGATAAGTTATCCACATATTTTTTTATCATTTCTATAAACTTCCAAGTAATTTTTTTCCATAAAAAAAGGGTGTGAATAAATATCCACGCCCTTACTGCACGTCCAGTTTTTTTATGCATTCTTATTACATACGGGCAATAAACATTTCCAGTGCCATCTGGTCAGAAAGAATCCCCGTCTTTATGTTTCTGTCCACTTCATAAATATCCGAGAGGGTTTTTTTCAGCTTCTCTGCTGAATAACGGTTAGTATACGGAATCATTTTTTTAATCCTGTATTCGCTACCTCCAAGTCTGCTGTGAATTGCTTTCAGATCCATTCCATCATCTCTCAGCTGTTTCACTGACAACATAAGCTCAAAATGAGATACTATTGCTCCTATTATAGAAAAACTGTCTGTTCCTGAGTGAAGCATGTTATATAGGACTGCAAATGCCCTATCCTTCTGATTATTGCTTATTCCATCCAGCATGTCGAACACGAATGTGTCCATATCTCCGCTGACCGCCTGTTCAATGTCATGTTCTTTTATTTCGAATCCATCACTGACAGCGATAACCTTTGCAATATCATTTTCAAAGTTAAAGAGCCGGTAGTCGCTCTCTCGATTACTGTATCCTGTCGCATCTATCAGTAAATTTATCATTCTGGGACTGGCATGAACTCCTGCCACTTTAAATCTCTTTCCTGCAAAAGAAATCAGTTCACTTTTCCCAAGAGGGGCAAAATCGTAGGTTCTTCCATTCTTCTTCAGTACCTTTGTCATTGAAGCACTGTCCTTGATTTCCTCAGCAGAAAAAATTACCACTGTTCCCTCGTTTGGTGACTCGATGTATTCACAAAGATGCTCGATATCGGCTTTGCCATAGCCTCTTGTGCTGTCACTTGTAAGCGGTCTGAAGTCACGCACCCACACTACCCTTTTCTCAGAAAACATGGAAAAGGTTTCACATGCCTCAATTATACGATCTACAGACGAGTTCTCGTCATCAAGAATAAGATAATCCATAGACCTGCATGCCGGATTGACGTATTTTTTCACAAGAGCTTCCACGGCCCATTTAACCAGATACTGTTCTACGCCATACATCAGATTGACATTTTTTATATTATTCAGCTTCATGTCCTCAGCGAAGACTCTGAACGCATGCTTTTCCGGTTTATTTTTGTACATACTGAAAACCCGTCACCTTTCCTTATAATGCCGACTGCCCCGTCAAGGTCAGTCCTGAATACCATTATACCTTTTTCCTCAAGTTTTTCAATTACATCCTGACCGGGATGCCCGTAATTGTTTTTTCCCACAGAAATTACTGCCACCTTCGGATTTACAGCATCAATAAATGCGTCACAGCTGCTGTAAGAGCTTCCATGATGAGCCACCTTCAGCACGTCAGCTTTCAATACGTCCGTTCCGGCATATTTACTGACCAGCATTTTTTCCCCCTCCTCAGTAATATCACCGGTTATCAAAACCGACACATTATCAAGGTTCACCTTGAATATCAGACTGTTCAGATTTTCATCATCGCTTTCAGAGTTGCATCCTTCAGGCCATAATATATGTATGCTGCTGTTTTCGTTCAAACGTATGACATCGCCCGCTTGTGCTTTCGTTATAATTTCTTTTATGTCAAAGCTTTCAGAGAGCTGCTGAAGCCCCAGATAATGATCTGTATGAAGATGAGTAGCAAGCGCAAGATCAATCTTTCCATATCCGTTTTTCAGCAGATACGGCTTCAGTACCTTATTTCCAACGTTGTAATTAACATTTCCCCCGCCGTCGATTAGAATATTTCTCTCTTTGTCTGCTTTGATATGGACAGAGTCACCCTGACCAACATCAAGAAAAACGACGTCTGCTTTGTCAAAGGGTGTTCTGTCTGCCTGCCACACTCCGACAAAAACTGCAATAATAAGTGCCAGAGGCATAAACACCTTCCTGTACTGTCTTCGTTTTACATGTACCTGAAAATACTCCGAAACACAGAAAAACATTAATCCATAGATTAGTATCAGCACCCCGGGCTTCATGGACGGAAGACTTAGGTATAGAAAGTCCTTTTCCGCGAACAGATGGTTTATAAATACAGTGAGTTTTGACAAGAGGCCGAGAACTGCGGGAATAGCCGGAATTGTGATTCCCGAGGCAGCAAAAATAAAGAAACTTAATACTCCTGCAGGTACCAGTACAGAAATCAGAAAAACCACAGGAATATTGACCGCCAGACCTGCCAGGGAAATACCATTGAAGCTGTAAATCATGTATGGAATCATGCCCAGCTGTACCGAAACTGCTCCAGCAAGGTTCAGAGGCAGCAGCCTCTCCGTAACCGGCGTCAGAAAAGCGATAGATACTACTGCGAGAAATGACATCTGAAACCCCGCTCCAAAAATAACATACGGATTGACTGCTGCAAAAACAGCGGCAACAAGAGCTGCGGCCGTGATCAGATCATACCGCCGGTCTATATAGTTGCCGAATATCATTATGTACATAAGAACGATTGCTCTGGTCACAGAAACAGACCATAACGTGGCACATCCGTATACAAGCGTAAACACAACAAAGATAACTGTAATAAAAAGAGTGTTTCTCTTTTTCCTGACCGCACTGAACAAACCGAACAGCACACCTATATGGAGACCGCTTACCGCAAGCACATGTGCCGTAGAGTTCTTTCTGAAATCCTCATACACTTCCTCATCAAGCTCATTCGTATCACCAAACAGCACACCTCTGATAATGCCATCTGTTTCGTCATCCAGATTAAGTTTCTCAATAAAATCCTCTCTTGTCAGGAATATCCATCTTCTGAATCTATCATAATAGCTTATAGAACCATCATAAAAGTCCATATAGCCCGGGGTGCTGATATAGTGAATTCCTCTGGATTTAAGGTACAGGGAGTAATCAAAGGCTCGCGGATTTCCAGCAGGTTCAGGCCTCTCAATCATACCGGAAAAACGAACATGCTGACGAAATGTACGCTTATAATCATCAATTTTACCATAATAAGAACAAAGAATTATCCCGTAATCGGTTTTCACGACTATACTGTATTTTTCATTTTTCTTTTCAATCTGCATGACCCGGCCCAGGCATTCAGTCTCACTGCCAACATAGTATTCCATCGGTCCGTTATCGACTCGTAACTGGTAAAGGTACATCGCGGCAATTCCTGTCAGAAACAGGAGTACGTAAACAAAAAGCATTCTTCTCATTTCCATAATATACCATTTTTGTGTTCATTTGTAAATAGCACAAACGACAATTTATTAATATAGTAAATAATGTTACTATTTACAGTCATATATGGTATAATGGAATAGATTTTATTGTTTTAATGAAAGGGTAAAATATATGCGCAGCGATAATAAGAAAAAGGGATTATTTAAACCTAAGGGAAAGCATGCCCAGGGTGCAAACAATGCAGCAGACGCTGCCGTTGTCTCTGAGCAGGCAGTTATTGATGCACCGGCAAAGAGCAGGAAAAAGAAGGGAAATAAAAAACGCGGAACCTTCAAGAAAGTTATTCTGGTGATTTTGTGTCTCGGAATAATAATGTGTGCCGCTTTAGGAGTGTTTGTCGTAAAGACTATTGCAGGTGCTCCTGATATCGATCCTGATAACCTGTACGAACTGCTCTCGGAAAGCACCGTTATTTATGATGGAGACGGCAAGGAGATTGATACGGTCTACTCTGAGTCTAACAGAGAAAACGTAGAATATGACGAGCTTCCGGAAAACCTTATCAATGCAGTGGTCGCACTGGAGGACAAGACATTCTGGAAGCATCACGGGTTTAACTTTATCAGAATAGCCGGAGCAATAAAGGACAAGATTATTCACGGAGGCAGAGTAAGCGGAACAAGTACTATCACCCAGCAGCTCGCAAGAAACCTGTATCTAAAGGATTCCCAGTTCGATTACGACTACAGGCGAAAAATAATTGAAGCATATTATACGGTAATTATTGAGCGTAATCTTACTAAAGAGGAAATACTTTTAGCATATCTTAACACTATCAGCTTCGGATATCACAGCAGCGGTGTTCAGGCAGCATCACAGGCTTATTTCTCTAAGGATGTAAGTAAGCTTACGCTGGCTCAGTGCGCGGCTCTTGCTGCACTGCCGCAGGCACCTTCTGCGTATCAGCTTGTTGAATTCTATAACAAAGGCGAAATAAAGAAGAATGATGAAAACATACTTAAGGAAACCTTTGACGGATACTGGGTTGCCAATGAGGCCAGCAAGGACCGCAGAATAACATGTCTAAAGCTGATGCAGGAACAGGGTTACATTACAGAAGAACAGTATGAGAAGGCATCCGCCAAGCCTCTTCGCAAGATTCTGAAACCGAACTATAATGTATCTTCAACGAAGTCAGCTTACTTTGCAGACTATGTTATCAGTGAGGTAATCGATGATCTTATGGAAGAAAAGGACTGGGATTATGATAAGGCATTTGAAAGAGTATATAACGGCGGACTAAAGATTTACTCAACCTTAGACTCAACTGCACAGGCTGTTGTTGAGAAGGAGTTTGAGGATAACAGCAACTTCCCTAGCCTTTACACATCAACGGACAGCAGCGGAAATATTCTTAACACGTATGGAGGAATTGCACTGTATGACTACTACAATTTCTTCGACGAGGATGGAGATTTCAACTTTAAGAAATCGGAAGCCAAGCTTGACAAGGACGGCAATCTGGTACTGAAAACAGGCAAGCGCCTGAACTTCTATGACACAGAAGTAAACGGTGAAATTGACTACAGTCTTGAGTTCAAACCGATGTATGTATACGACGACGGAGAGCTCTGTTCAATCAGCGGTGGATTCATAAACGTTCCGCAGAACTATAAATCAAGAGATTCAAAAGACAATATCGTCATCTCTTCAGAGTTTCTCAATGATGAAAACTACAAGGATTATTTCAGATTCAATGATGACGGCACAGTTACACTCACTGCAGGAGCGTACACACTTGAACAGAAGGTCGTACAGCCTCAGGCTGCAATGGCAATAGTCGAAAACTCATCCGGATATATCAAGGCACTTGTCGGAGGAAGAAAAACCTCAGGCAGACAGCTTCACAACAGGGCTACAAGTCCAAGACAGCCGGGCTCCTCAATCAAGCCTCTCGGCGTATATTCGGCAGCACTCCAGCAGAGCGCTGAAGAGTATGCAGAAGGAAAGAAGCATACATTTACTGATTTCAAGATTGACAAACAGGGTAAAAAGTACTGGGGTAATTATCTGACAGCCGGCTCAATTGTTATAGACGAGGTTACAACGATTAACGGTGAACAGTGGCCTCATAACGCCGGTGGCGGTTATTCCGGTCCTCAGACATTGAGAACGGCACTTCAGCAGTCACTTAATACATGTGCGGTAAAGATTTTCATGCAGGTGGGAGCAGAATACTCATCTGAGCTGGTACAGAAATATGGTATTACTACACTTGATCTGGAAGGCGATACCAACGATATGAATGCCGCAGCTCTTGCTCTCGGTGGAATGACAAACGGTGTTACACCACTTGAAATGGCCAGCGCATACACCACCTTCCCTAACAATGGTGTTCGTTACGAAACAACATCTTATATAAAGGTAGAGGATAATTCCGGTAAAGTACTGCTGAACAATTCCAAAAATGAAAAATTTGAAGTACTTGACTCAGGTGTTGCATGGATTATGTGTGATCTTCTTAAATCCGTAGTAACAAATGGTCTTGGAAGACCTGCTTCCATCTCAGGTGTTCAGTCAGGTGGTAAAACAGGTACTACAGATAATGAAGTGGATATCTGGTTTGACGGATTCACTCCAAACTACTCTGCTTCGCTCTGGATAGGAAACGATCAGAATTTCAAACTGACAGGAATGAGTGATTATGCAGCCAGACTGTGGGGAAGAATAATGGATCAGATTCCCGGAGCTAAAGAAGGCTCATATAAATCCATGCCATCTAACGTAATCCGTTCAGGAGGAGAATACTATATAAGCGGAACACAGGGCGGAACCGGAAGTTTAAAGGATCTGACCAAGAAGATTTCAATATGTAAGGATTCAGGATTCATCGCTACACCGGACTGCAAGAATGTAGAAAAGAAGGATATTTATGAGATGACAAAGATTCCAAAGTACTACTGTTATCTTCACAATTCAAATCCTGAAAAATATCCTGTTCATCCGGATAAAACGGTAGTTGTTCCTGAACCTGAACCGGCAGAACCTCAGGATCCTGTTGAGCCAGATGAACCTGATCAGCCGGATCAGCCTGATCCGGAACCGGTTGAACCTGATGACCCGGGTTCGGATTCCAATACAGACGCTGAGTAATATTGTGAAAAATATAAATCTATAAATTTAAAAATGCTGTTTCCGGTTATTCCGGAACAGCATTTTTAAATTCACATATTCTCTTCTCGAGGTCTTCCGCCTTAAACACTGCAGAACCTGCAACAAATATATCACAGCCTGCATCACTTACCATACTGATATTATCAAGTGTAATACCGCCATCTATCTCGATTGCAAAGTCATACCCTTTTGCTTTTCTGACTGCATCGAGCTCTTTAATTTTTTCCAAAGCCTTTGGTATGAATTTCTGACCACCAAAGCCGGGGTTTACCGACATTACAAGAACAAGATCCAGATCCTCAAGAATACATTCCAGTGTGGAAACAGGTGTAGCAGGATTCAAAGCAACTCCCGCCTTCACCCCGTGGGCTTTGATATTCTGAACAGTTCTGTGCAGATGTCTGCATGCCTCCTGGTGAACGACGATGAACTCCGTCTTATCTGTAACAAAATCTCCTATGTATGCATCCGGATTTTCTATCATCAGGTGAACATCATACGGTGCAGTTTCAAGCTTGTTTAGTGACTTCATCACTGCACTTCCAAAACTGATATTTGGAACGAAATGCCCGTCCATTACGTCCACATGTACATAATCTGCTCCTGCTCTGCTAATTGCTTCAACCTGTTCTCCCAGCCTGGAAAAGTCTGCCGAAAGAATTGACGGTGCTATCTTACCCATTGTTTTTTCTCCTCATTAATACACTAATATTTTTTTCTTTTCCTGATTTCTTCCATATGCTGCAGATATGATTCATATCTCTGCTTATTTATCATACCTGATTCGACAGCTTCAACAACTGCACATCCAGGCTCTTTAATATGGCGGCAGTTGTCAAATCTGCACTTACCGGTAAATCTGGCTATCTCAGGATAATATTCCTTTAAATTATCTTCTTCAGCCTCCAGAATATCGAAGGATGTAAAGCCGGGTGTATCGAATACATATCCTCCACCCCTTGTTTCAAAGATTTCCACATGTCTCGTAGTGTGCTTTCCCCTGCTGGTTTTCTCACTTATTCTTCCCGTCTCCATATTAGCTTCAGGAATAATAGCGTTGGTAAGGGTTGATTTTCCTACACCGGATGGACCCGCAAAGGCCACCTTCCGACCTTTAATAAGCTCCTCCAGCTGACTTATACCTTCACCTGATTTGATGCTTGTCCGCACAACCTTATAGGAGGGTTCGTAAATCTCTGCAAGCTGATTCACCTTCTCTTCCGTCAGCAGGTCGCACTTGTTTATGCAGATTATGGGTTCTATCCCCTTCTGTTCTGCCGTTATCAGAAACTTATCTATAACAGTAAAATTCGGCTTCGGTTTTGTCGCTGAAAAGACCACTATGATGCTGTCAACATTTGCAATAGGCGGTCTGATAAAATGGTTCTTTCTCGGTTCAATACTGTTGATTACAGCATCCCCATCAGGCAAAACATCAATTGAAACGCAGTCACCAACAGAAAGCACCGTTCCTTCCTTTTTAAACAGTCCTCTTCCTTTTGCCTGATAAACTCCTTCGGAGGTTTTTACATAGTAAAAACCTCCGATTCCTTTAATTATTAATCCGTTCATTAACGTGTTCCTTAATTTTCTTCATCGGTATCTGTTGCGTTTCCGTCTCCTCCATTATCAGGTTCCGGCTCAGGTTCAGGTTCCGGTTCCGGCTCAGGTGTCGGATCAGGCTCACCCTTGCTGACTACAAGATCAATCACAGTACCCTTATCTACCTTCTGTCCTGATACATAGCTCTGGCTGATAACAATATCTGCTTTATATACTGAGCTTTCCTCATAGGTAACCTTTCCAACCTTCAGACCGGCATCCCTGAGTGTCTGCTTGGCAGTCTCAATGTTATTTCCCTCCAGAAGAGGAACAGGAATTTTGCTGGAGCCTTTACTGATGACCAGATCGATTCGCGTTCCATTTTCAGCCTCCGAACCTGCACCCGGACTCTGTCTGATAATCATGCCTTCCGGTTCTTCACTCTCCTCGCTGGTAACAGAACCAAGTTCATAGTTGTTTGCCACAAGATAAGCAGTGATCGAGTCCTCATCGTACATCTTTCCAACTACAGTCGGAACCTGTCCCGTTGGTTTTCCGGAGCTTATCATTACCATTACTGTCTCTCCGGCTTTAATCTTGCTACCCTTCTTAGGGGTCTGTGAAGCAACTTTTCCCTTCTCCACATCGTCACTTGGCACGTCCTCGCCGACTTCAATCTCCAGCTTAAGCGCCTTCAGTTCCTTCTCTGCCTGCTCAACAGTAAGGTTTTTCAGGTCAGGAACAGTAACCTTTCCGCCTATGACGCCGGTTGCAAAAAGAACACCGATCAGTATTGCCACACCCGCAACAGCTGCAGCTACACCGATTATAATCTTTTTCTTTTTATTGTCACTGCCCTTTTCACTTCCGCCTTTCTTCGGCTTCTGTACTTCTGACTTACGGCTTTTTTCTTTCTTTGCCTGCTGCTTCTTCTCCTTCTTCGGTCTAAGCTCCTGAAGCTGTTCTTCTGCAGTTCGTGAAGATACAGACTCTTCTTCATCACTGCCGACGAAAATCTTCTGACCGATCATCTTGGAAACAAATTCGATATTATCCAGTTCGCCAAGAAGCTCCTCGGCAGAAGCATAACGATTAGTCTGGAACTTATCCGTTGCCTTCATAACAAGCTTCTCAAGTGCCGGCGGAATGCCGTGAACCAGTTTTGACGGCGGTGTAATTTCATCGTTGATATGCATCAAAGCTACCTGAACCGGGTTATCTCCGTCAAAAGGCACCTGCCCTGTAAGCATTTCGTACATTACGATTCCCAGTGAATATATATCTGATCTTTCGTCTACATACGCACCCCTTGCCTGTTCAGGCGAGAAATAATGCACCGAACCGATAATCTTGCTGGTTTCTGATACCAGTGTGCTGTCACTTACTGCCTTTGCGATACCAAAGTCTGCAAGCTTGGCAATTCCATCGGTTGTAATCATTATATTATGCGGTTTAACGTCTCTGTGGATAATGTGATTCTTATGAGCTATTGTAAGTGCTGCCGCAACCTGTTTGGCTATGCTTACAACCTCTTTATAACTCATCGGAGCCTTTTCCCTTATAATCTCACTTAACGGTCTGCCGTCGATAAGCTCCATTACAATATAATGAATATTACCTTCTGTTCCAACATCATATACGCTTACAATGTTGGGATGCTGCAGACCGGCTGCAGCCTGAGATTCCTGTCTGAAGTTCTCTACGAACTGAACGTCCTTGGTAAACTCAGGTCTTAGAATTTTTACAGCGATATAACGGTTAAGCAGTCTGTCCTTTGCCTTGTAAACGACTGCCATACCGCCTTCGCCTATCCGGTCGATTAATTCGTATCTGCCCGCAAGTAATTTACTCATTGATATCTTCCTCCGTAAATTTCAAGACTACCATGGTGATGTTATCACTACCACCATTTCTATTGGCTGCGTCTACAAGTTCATTGCACATATCACCTGTGAAAGTTTCAGTCTGGAGAATTCTTATTATTTCTTCTTCGGATACCTCTCCGTATAATCCGTCTGTACACAGCAGAAGAATGTCTCCCTTCATCACAGGTACGGTGAACATGTCCGCTTCAACCTGTGCATCAGCGCCTACTGCACGCGTAATCATATTTCGGTTTTCATGAGTAAGAGCATCCTCTTCTGAAATCAGACCTGCCTTTATCAGTGTGTTAACGTAGGTATGATCCTCCGTTATCTGAACAAGTGCACCATTGCGCATCAGATACGCCCTGCTGTCACCCACGTTTAAGATATATGCTGTATTCCCGTCTATGTATGCTGCTACTATGGTCGTTGCCATTCCCCTGTTCCGGGGAATTCTACCGGCTTTATTTACAACAGCAGAATTTGCAGCATTTATACAAAGGTGAAAGTACTCTCTTATTCTGTCTGCTGATGCACCACGTTCAAGTGGGTTTCTCTGGAAGTAGCCTGTTATCTCAGTCACCGCTGTTCTGCTGGCAATTTCTCCGGAATTGTTTCCTCCAACTCCGTCTGCCACAACAAACAGCTTGTCGCGTTTCATCACGAAACAGGCATCCTCATTATTGCTTCGTCTTACACCTTTGTCAGTTTTAAAACCAACTTCCATCAAAAACTCCTCTTATACTTCTGTATTCTGTCTACATTTTCTTAAAGCTGCAGATGAAAAAACCATCTGTCTCATCTGTTCCCGGCACAAGCTGTCTGCTCGAAATCAGCTTAAACTCCGGGTGCGATCCGATGAATTTTTCTGCAACATTTTCGTTTTCCAGTTTATTTATCGTACATGTACTGTACAGCAGGCAGCCTCCGGGTCTGACATATCTGCCCGCGTTATCAAGAATGGCAAGCTGTTTTTCAGCCAGTCCCATCCCATTGTCATCAAGATTTCTGTACTTTATTTCAGGTTTTCTTCTTACAACCCCAAGACCTGAACACGGTCCATCCACAAGAACCCTGTCAGCCCACTGCTCAAGCTGTTCGTTATAAATGGTGCCATCCTGCTCACCGGTTTCGATAATACTGATACCGAGCCGGGATGATTCATTTTTTATCAGCTCCAGCTTATGCTCATAGACGTCGTAGGCTTTGATAGTCCCGATGTTTTTCATGCACTCTGCCATTGCCAGAGTCTTACCTCCGGGCGCAGCGCACATGTCAATAACCTTATCCCCGGGTTCAGGCATAAGGGTTTCCACTGCAACGACAGATGATTCATCCTGAACAGAAAAGAGACCTTCTGAAAATTCCTCTGTGTCAAGCAGACCTGCGCCGTTTACAAAAAGAACACGCTCGCTTAATGCACCCTTCTTGGTATCAAAACCCAAAGCATCAAGTCTTCCTGCAAGTTCATCTCTATCCGTCTTCAATGTGTTTACTCTGACAGAAAGAGATGGGGTTTCATTTCCTGCGGCAAGCATTGCCTCGGTTTTCTCCTCACCGTGCTGGTCAATCCAAAGATTGACAATCCATGGTGCATAGGAATACTTTACTGACAGATATGAGACGGGATCTTCAGCTCTGTCAGGAAGGAAGTCCTCATCCTTTCTCTTTATATATCCTCTTAACACCCCGTTTATAAAGCCTTCTCTGCCACGGGCCAGCTTTCTTGCCATATTTACGGTTTCATTCACCGCAGCATACTCAGGTACAGAATCCATAAACCTTATCTGATATATACCCATGCGAAGCAGTGTAAGAGGCTGTTTCTTCACACCCTTCAATCCCTTGTCTATAAGCTTTGACAATATATGGTCAATATAAATCAGGTTTTCGATTACTCCGTACACAAGCTCCCTGACAAAAGCCGGTGAGTCAGGATTCAAAAGGCTTATCTGTCTGTTAAGTTCAATATTTGAATAAGCCCCGTTCTTCTCAACGTCAAACAGAACATTATATGCTGTTTTACGATTGATATCCATTAAATCACCTGTCTCTTAATCTCTGTTTCTAAGTGCAAGGATTCTCAGCAGATTTGCAACTGCAACTGCCAGAGCTGCAACATAAGTCATGGCTGCAGCGTTCAGAACCCTCTTGCTTCCGCCTATATCATCATCAGCAACCAGGCCCAGTTCCTCCATCTGCTGAATAGCTCTCCTGCTTGCGTTAAACTCAACAGGAAGAGTAACAAGATGAAATGCAATAACTGCGATAAATGCAATAACGCCGATATTGAAAACCATGTTTCCGATATAATATGTTTCAGGATTTGCCACAAGCAGCAGAAGACCGATAATGACAAGAGGCCATGTCAATGCTGATGCAAAGTTCACAACAGGAAGTATCGCATTTCTCATCTTCAGCGGTGCATACCCCTTTGCATGCTGGATAGCGTGACCCACTTCATGGCAGGCAACACTTACCGCCGCCACGGAATTTACACCGTATACAGTTTCTGACAGGGATAACACCTTTGTAACAGGGTTATAGTTGTCAGTCATGCTTCCTCTTATCTGTGCAATTTTAACATCATGGAGGCCATTGTAGTCAAGCACCCTGCGTGCTGCCTCCACACCGGTTATATTCCTTCTGTTTCTCACTCTGGAATACCTGCTGAATGCGCTTTTCACCTTACCCTGTGCATATAGTGTAAACAATATTGCCGGTACCAGGATAATATACGTTGGATCATAATAAAACATATCTCTTTCTCACTTTCTCCCTTTTTTACGTATTTTAAACCAATACGGTTCCTTTTTCAATCTTATTGCCCCGTAAAAATGCGTCGACAGTCACACGCTTCTTTCCGGGCATCTGAATTTCAGTAATTCGAAGCACCTCTCCGCCGCAGCATACATCTATTCCGTCGCCGCTCACATCTACAACAGCACCGTTTGCAGCATCTGCAGATTTTCCGGTAACCTCAGCCTTCCATACCTTCATAGTCGCATCTCCAAGGCTGCAGTAGGCTCCCGGCCATGGATCAAAAGCCCTGATCTGTCTTTCTATCTGAACCGGACTCTTTTCAAAATCAATCTTTCCATCTGCCTTTGTAATCATACCAGCGTAGGTGGAAAGGCTGTCATCCTGCGGTTCAGGCGTCACGATACCCTCTTCAATCAGCACAAGTGTATCCACCAGCAGCTTTGCTCCCAGCTGACTCAGCTCATCGTGAAGTTCTTCACCATTTTTGTTTCCAACAGGTGTAGAAACCTTTGTCAGCATGTCTCCTGTATCCAGACCTTCACCCATCTGCATAATTGTCACGCCGCTTTTTTCTTCTCCAACCAGGATAGCATGCTGAATAGGCGATGCCCCTCTGAGTTTGGGAAGAAGCGAAGCATGTACATTTACACATCCGTACTTCGGAAGCTCCAGTATTTCCTTCTGCAGAATCTGACCATATGCAACTACTACGATTATGTCCGGATTATATTTTCTCAGAAGTTCAAGAGTCTCCGGGCTATCCTTGATTTTCTGCGGCTGAAGAACCGGGATTCCATTGGCTGCAGCCAGTTCCTTAACCGGTGTGAACTGTATCTGCTTTCCCCTGTTTCTCGCCTTGTCCGGCTGAGTAATCACATATCCAACCTCGTGGCCGGCCTTAATCATTGCATCCAGAACAGGTACTGCAAAGTCAGGTGTTCCCATAAAAACTGCTCTCACTATTCATCATCCTCCTCAGGTTCTTCCGGCACTCTCACATTTACAGCCTTGTCGATGTACAGAATACCGTCCAGATGGTCATTCTCATGGCACATTACCACCGCGTCAAAACCCTCAAAGTCATAAACCTGTTCATTTCCGTCAAGATCAAGAGCCTTGATTTTAATACGCTCGGGACGTTCCACATCTCCTACCAGACCCGGCACGCTCAGGCATCCCTCAGCTCCGTACTGCGAACCCTCCATTTCCAGGATTTCCGGATTAATCATATAATATATGCGGCCCGGCTCAGGTTCGGCGATGAACATTCTCCTCATTACACCTACCTGAGGTGCTGCAATTCCTACTCCGTTTTCCGAATGCATGGTCTCAAGCATATCTTCCATCGTCATCCTTATTCTGTCTGTAACTTCCGTGATTTCTCTGCATTTTTTTCTTAGGATTTCGTCACCTTCGGTTACAATATTTCTAATTGCCATTCTTTCTACCTCTCCTCTGAATTATTAATAATATGTTCTCTAAAGCGTGCCATATGGATTCACATCAATAATCATGGTGCAGTCAATCTTGTTTTTAACGAGATTGTCTCCAAAAGAGCTGATGCAGTGCACGTACCTGTTTCTAAGACCTTTAGGGCATTTTATAAGAATATAATATCTGTAACTGTCCTTCCCCTTGAAGCTGTATGACTCCTTGGGGTCGAAAATAGTTTCTTTTCCATCTTCAAGTCTGCATCTCTGCAGGTATTCCCTGCATGCTGATGCAGTATTAACTGCAAGTGCTTCATCTGTGGCGGTAAACTCAACCATTATAAGGTCAGTAAATGGAGGATAGTTCATATACTCTCTCAGCTGAATCTCCTTATTGTAGAAGCCTCTGTAATCATGCCGGGCCGCACTGGTCAGTGCAAAATTATCAGGTGTGAAGGTCTGCACTATTACCCTGCCTTCCCGGTCTCCCCTTCCCGCTCTTCCTGCGACCTGAGTCACAAGCTGAAAGGTTCTCTCCGTAGACCTGTAATCAGGAATATTAAGGCTGACATCTGCCGATATAACCCCTACAAGACCTACGTTTTTGAAATCCAGACCCTTTGCAACAAGCTGGGTTCCAACAAGAATATCTGTCTTTCCGCGAGAAAAGCTGTTTACTATTCTGTTTATCTCTCTGTTGTTTTTCGCTGTATCAAGGTCAAGCCTTTCAACAGTATGGTCGGGAAACATCTCTCTGGTGAATTCCTCAACCTTTTCAGTTCCCACTCCTGAAAACTTTATGAACGGACTGCCGCATGCAGGACAGTCACTATCTGCACGGAAATGCTTGCCGCAATAGTGACAAACTGCCGCATTCTCCTTCTTGTGATACGTAAGGGATATTCCGCATTCCGGGCACTTCATCACCTCGCCGCATTCTCTGCATGAAATAAAGGTAGAATACCCTCTTCTGTTAAGAAAGAGGATTATCTGCTGACCCTCATCAAGGGTTCTCTTCATTTCATCATATAGCCGTCCGCTGAAAACACTCTGATTCCCCGCTTTCAGCTCATCCTTCATATCTACCAGTTCAACCTTTGGCAAAGGCCCCTGATTATATCTTTCCTTTAGTTCTATGAGGGTGTAGATTCCCTCTTCGGCTCTCCTGTATGACACCACTGAAGGCGTTGCACTCCCGAGTATCAAAACCCCCTTATACTTCATAAGTCTTTTGACCGCAATATCCACAGTCTCATACTTTGGTGTCTTGTCAGACTTGTAGGTAGCCTCATGCTCCTCATCCAGAATGATCAGCCCAATATTCTCAAGAGGCGCAAATACCCCGAGTCTTGCTCCTATTACTATCTTTACTTTGCCCTGCCTTATTCTAAGCCATTCATCGAATCTTTCTCTTCCGGTCAGCTTGCTGTGAAGCACAGCAATGGAATCCTTTCCGAATCTTCCTATGAATCTGTCAATAATCTGTTTGGTAAGTGCTATTTCAGGCACCAGCATGATAGCTGTCTTGCCCTCTTCAATAGCCCTGCTTATGGACTGCATATAGACTTCTGTCTTGCCGCTTCCCGTTACACCGTGAAGAAGGAAATTTTCCTGTCTGTGGGTTTTGACAGCTTCACCTATCCTTGCAACCGCCGCTTCCTGCTCCGCAGTGAGAGCCCTGATGTCCTGCGACTCACCCTTTTCATCCCTGTAGGGTTCCTTTTCTCTGCCTGCCTTAGCCGGTTTGCCCGGCTGAAGAAAGCATTTGACCGCGTCAAGATATTTAATACCATATCTTGACTTCATCCACCTGCAGGTATCAATTATCTCCTCTGTCAGTGATATTACCGGATCCACCGAGTCAACGGCCTTGATTTTCGACAGTTCGCATTCCGGGTTAACATCTGTCTGAAATACGTATGCGGTTTTCAGACTGTTGCCCCTGTTAAAGGGAACGTACACAACATCGCCAACCCTGATGCTGTCATCAGCGCTGTATGTATAGAATGTATCCGTATATTTGCTTTTATTGTCTATAACCACATTAACGTATTTCATCAGTTCCTCATATTCATATTATTACAGAAGGAAAATATTCGCCTTTCTGCACTCTTCAATCATGGACTCAGGCCATACTGAAACCTGAACTTCTCCAATGTGCGCCTTGCGCAGGAAGAACATACACAGACGGCTCTGTCCTATACCGCCACCTATGGAATATGGAAGCTCATCATTCAGAATAGCCTTATGGAAATCCCGTTCTCTTCTGTCATCTGCTCCGGCCAGGGTAAGCTGTCTGTCCATCGCCTCAGCATCAACTCTGATACCCATAGAGGAGATTTCGAAAGCTCTGTCCAGCACTTCATTCCACAGAATGATGTCACCGTTCAGTTCCCAGTCGTCGTAGTCAGGTGATCTGCCGTCGTGCTTCTCGCCGGACTTCAGCTGACCTCCGATTTTTTCGATAAACACTGCACCATGCTGCTTGCAGATCAGATCCTCTCTCTCCTTAGGAGTTTTGTTAGGGTATAAATCCTCAAGCTCCTGAGTAGTGATAAAGTAAATATCATTCGGAAGCTCTGTCTGAATGTCTCTGTAAAGTCTGTTTACGTAGTCACCCAGATTCTTGACTGCATTATAGATTATGGTTACTGTCTCATGCAGATATTCCTGTGTTCTCTGATCTTTAGTTATAACTTTTTCCCAGTCCCACTGATCCACGTAGGCAGAATGAAGATTATCCAGTTCCTCGTCTCTTCTTATGGCATTCATATCTGTATAGATACCGTGACCCGGTTTGATACCGTATCTGCCAAGAGCATATCTCTTCCATTTTGCCAGTGACTGTACTATTTCAACTGTCTTTTCGTCAATGTCCTTCAGAGTGAAAGAAACCCTTCTTTCCACACCGTTAAGATTGTCATTAAGTCCGCTTTCGGGCGCAACAAACAGAGGTGCTGATACTCTTCTCAGGTTCAGACCGTATGCCAGCTCCTGCTGGAAATAGTCCTTGATTTTCTTGATAGCTCTCTGCGTTTCCATTGGATTGATCGCGGAATTGTAGTTGTTTGGTTTGATTAATTCTGCCATTTTTCACTTCTCCTTATAAATGGTTTAATATATTGAATACACGCAGCCGCAATAGTTCTGCCTGTACAATTCATGTTCTTTAGAAAGCTCTATGCTTCTCTGGAAGCCGGCCTTCTTCTTGAAATCCAGGTCGAGGAATTCTACACCATACTTTTCTCCATACTCCCTGCCTATTCCGGCAATAAGAGGATAGTTTTTGTGCGGGCTGACTGTCAGGGTTGTGGTAAAGATATCAAAGCCTTTTTCGCCTGCATATCTCGCTGCCTCTTCCAGTCTCTGGCGAAAGCAGACAGTGCATCTTGCCCCGCCCTCCGGTTCATCTTCCAGACCCTTTACACGCCTGAAATATTCTTCTGAATCATATCTGCCTTCTTTAAAGTTTATTCTCAGATTTCTTTCCTCGTTGAATTCCTCTATAAATCTTATCTGATTTTCTTTTCGTTTCTCATATTCATCTCTGTCGGTAATACAGGGATTATAGTAAAAAACCGTTATATCATAGTCCGGTACAAGTCTTTCTATTACTGATGTGCTGCATGGTCCGCAGCAGCTGTGCAGCAGCATTTTTTTCACAAAATGTACCCTCCCTCGTGCAAAATTCTCTTCACATTTATGACAAAATATTATACCATATTATTTAGTTTAAAAAAAGAGGTTTACAATGAATCAGTTAATTAATTCAGTTAGTTCATACTTAAAAAAAGAGTTCGGCGAAAAGACGGTAAAACTGGCTATCGATGGTGGTTTCACGTGTCCGAACAGAGACGGTTCCAAGGGCACGGGCGGCTGCCTGTTCTGCTCAGAAGGAGGTGGCGGTGATTTTGCCTCCACCATCGAAGATCAGATCAGCCTGCTTTCTGAAAAGTGGCCTAAGGCCGGATATATCGCCTATTTTCAGAATCACACCAACACATATGCGCCTGTTGATATTCTTAGAAAAAAGTATTACGAAGCTCTTAATAATCCGCTTATTTCCGGTATTGCAATCGCGACAAGGCCGGACTGTATCAATGATGAAGTCCTCGATCTTCTCTCTGAAATCAATGAAAATCATTTTCTCTGGGTCGAACTGGGTCTTCAGACAATTCATGAAAGAACTGCAGAGCTTATTAACCGCTGTTACGCCCTGCCTGTGTTTGACAAGGCAATTTCCGCTCTTCGTGAAAGAGGCATTAAAGTGGTTGTTCACCTTATTCTCGGTCTTCCCGGAGAAAGCAGGGATGATATGACAGAATCGGTGAAATACGTATGCAATTCCGGTGCCTGGGGACTTAAGCTTCACCTTCTTAACGTCGTGAGGGGTTCACGCATGGAAAGGGATTACTCAGACTACAACTCATTTCCGTCAATTGACGATTATGTAAGCTTTGTCTGTGATCTTCTGGAAATAATTCCGCCTGAAATAGTTATTCACCGTCTGACCGGCGACGCTCCGAGAAATATTCTCATCACTCCTGAATGGAGCTATAAAAAGCGCACTATACTGAACGGTATAAATGCGGAACTGCACCTGCGCGGATCATACCAGGGCTGTAAATGTAAAATCGAAAAAAAATAGATTTAAAAAGCGTAGAGACTAGAGTGTCTTTACGCTTTTTACTGTTGTATAACTGCTGTAATATGTTTTTCCGTAAGATGTCTTGTATGACCTGATTTTGTAATAATATGTCTTTTTCCTGTCAAGATTCTTATCTGTATATGACACTGTATCCAGGTTATCTATCGTCGCTACAAGCTCAAACTTTCCATTCTTTGATTCAGCTCTGTATATTTTGTAGCCCGTACCGTAGCTTGCCTTGTTCCACGTCATCTTTACACTTGCAGTTTTTGCTGATGCCTTCGGTTTAATCGCTGCAGGACTCTTTGGTGTGTATGGCTTGGTAGGTTTGGCTACATTAGTCTTGACCCAAACGCGCTCATCTGTCAGATCGAACTTGAAAATATAGTTCTTTCTGTACAGCTGTCCTGAAGAATAGCCGGTCAGATAATACGTTGCATAAAACTGAGTGCCAACATGATAGATGTTTTCAAGTTCATAACCTGTCAGAAGACGAATGCTGGTTACATAACGGCCCTCCCAGTCGTATATCGCTATGATGTTTCCGGCATTTCCGTTCGGGCTGTGGGCAATGAGAAGATATTCATCTGTTGAATCCAGACACTGCCACAGCTTTCCCGTGGTTTTGTAATCAAGAGGCATGTACTCAATTACATTGAATTTTTTATCCATCATAAGAAATCCTGTTCTGCCTTTTGTCAGGGCAACATATACCCCTCTCTTCTGGTTGTATGTAATCGAACTGAAGCCTGTAATGCCTGTTCCTTCATTGTTTGACGCACCGGTCATGTTCTGCGGAATAGAAACATCCACCTTTTTCTTTATCTTTAATGTATCAGGATTGATTACAGTCAGTCTCTTTGGATTTCCCGTGCAGTTGTTAACTATAAGCTCATTGGTGTCCGGATTATACGCCATACCGTTACCGTGATCTATAGCCAGAATGTCAGAAACCATAACAATTTTATTGTCGCTCAATCTCATCTTTACGATTTTGCAGTTGTCCACGGTTCTCCGGTTTAATGCATAGTAGGCATAAGTTCCGTCTGTACAGCCGCCCTGCACAGTGTCATAGTAATACAGGCTCTGTCCGGCTCTCGCCTTTATATCAAAACCCCCAGCCATGTATTCGACTCTCTCATATGTGGCATATCCTGTACTGCCGCTGTTCTGACAGTTCTGCCATTTGGAATACTCCTTCTTCCCGTCAACAGTTCTGAAGGCTCTTACCCTTGCAAAGAATGATTTACTGCCCGGTATTCCGCTTACTATATAAGTGCTTTCATCTGAAGTTAAGCTCACTCTGGTTGCATCGATGAACAGTCTGTCCAGACCATATTCCACCTCATAGCCTTCAGCTCTGTCCGACCTGCTCCATCTTATCACTCTGTCTCCTGAGTCTCTTTTAACAAAGTCTACAGCCTCCGGCCATCCCAGAGTATCTACAGAATCCTCGCCTCCGTATGCACCGGTGTTTCTGTCAACATTCGTGGTTGAGCCGCTGATAGCTTTGACGCAGTAGTAGAATGTTCCGTCGTCTGCTCCGTCATCATAGAATGAAGTGGAATTAATTCCGGATACAGTCTTAATATATGTCCAGTCATCATCCTGGCTCTTCTTTCTGTATATGTAGTACCCGGTTGCATTCTGTACAGGGCTCCAGTCCACTCTTACTCTGCCGTTGACCTTATCAGTTGTTACTGCCGATGTACCCAGATAGCATACTGTCACAGGGTCGGATACACTGTCTGTGTACAGCTTCGGATCGATGGAAACAGCCTTTACTCTGTAGGAATACCTTCCTTCTGCCAGCTTTCCCGTTCCCGTTCGCTTTGTCGTTCCAGGGGCATAGGAACTAAGGGTCTTCCATGTGTTGCTTCCCGGATCCTGTCTTTGGACAACATATTTGCTAACGTTTTCCACCTCTGTCCATTGCAGCTGAAGGTAGTAACCCTTTGTTACCGTGTGCCTGGTAAACTCAGGTTTTTCCAGTGGTACCGGTTCCGGCTCGGGCTCAGTTCCCGGGTTTTCCCCGGTTCCTGCTTCTGTTTCCTGATTCGGTTCAGCGGCATCTCCGCTCCCTGAATCATTCATATTATCTGACATGTTCTCATTTCCGTTTAAGGACTGTGAGCTGTATTGTCCGTCTGCCGGCTGCTGACTTAAACTGTCAGCGGCAGATACCGGCGCAGCTGTCTGCATGATTAATGAAGCAATCAGAAAAACTGCCACAATTGCTTTAAATTTCCTAGTGTGTTTCATCTCTTCTCCCATACTTTTTTTAATTCTTTATTTCTTATTTCATTTCTTACTTTGTTTTATCACTCTTTAGTAACTGATATCTTATACGTTCTGTAAAGCAGCGAGGTTGATTTCACCTTTATGCTTATCAGATTTGTTCCTGTTTTCAGTTCTGTATTTCCGGATACAGTCACCGTAGCAGTATCATCGTTAGGCACTGCTGTAATCTTTACCTCATCTACAGTATTTGCAATGCTCTTGGAAAGAACATATGACTGTTTGAATCTGCTGAAGGTTTCTGACAGTGCAACAGTCTTTCCATTAACTGTGACCTTGATGCTGTCCAGATAATTATTGTTGCTTTTCAGCTCAGACGGAGCTTTACATGCTGTGTCAGGCATCTCATCATATACAGGAATCTCAAATGAGAACCCTGTTGTAAGCATATTGTAGTCTCTGTACGTGCTCTGAGTTACGCTGCTTAAGGTTGCCGCATTGTGTATTGCTGTAGCGTACTGATGCGTTCCGATACTGTCATATCCGTTCAGCACGTTGAAACGCTCATAATACTGCGTATACTGATTATTCGCAATAAAGCTGCCTGCAATGTACTCTGCGCCTCCTGTAATTGCCTTGTCAAGGGTTGTCCATCCTGCGCTTTTGGCATAATCAAGTCCCTTCTGTGCAGCACTTCCGTCAGGGCTGTCAACAGCTCCTATGTTATACACGTTATAGCAGCCGTTGTATTTACCGTTAATCATGTAATCTGATGCTCCCAGTTCAAGATAGGTCTTGGCAGCAAGATATATAGGGTTGATATTATAAGTCTTTCCTGCACTCATATAAACAGATGATTTGGATGCAGGCACAGCACTCTTGGACAGTATGGATTTTACTACGCTCTCCTTCTGGGTTGACTCATCATAAGCCATACTCTCAAACATGAATATCCCGGACTCTGTCAGCCAGTTTCTCGGATCCATGTAAAAGGCAACGGCCTTGTTGGAAGCTGCCACCCAGTATGGACCATCCAGACCGATAAATGTGTGACTGTCAAAGTCGTATGTGCCTTCCGCAACCTTTCTGTATGCTCCCCCGAAGGTTGTCAGGTTTGCCTTGTAATTACTGCACTGTTTGGACAGAGCCTTGCTCCAGGTGATTCCTACATTTTTTGCAGTAAACCTCCATGAAGGATGCGCTTCATGTAAAGCAGTCAGGGCAGCCCTGTATGATTCCGGAAACTGTGCAAGCATGACCTTAAACTCGGCTTCTGAAACATTTGGAGACTCTGTTGTCTCATCCGGCTTGGTGGTTGTAATGTACTGCGCGCTCATATAATATGTTCCTCCGGAATAGCTGATTGCGTACCATATATTACCCGATGTATCTTTTTTTGTTCCTGTTATTGTGACCTCTTTACCGTAATTAAAGCTTGTCTTTACGGAGTATGAGGTTCCGGCACCTGTTCTGACGTTAACATTATTGTCTGTCACCCATCCCGCAACCGGATAAACAGGATCCACTGTTTCGGGCGGCTTGACAGGAGTATCACTGCCGCTTTCAGTCAGACTTACATATGTGGATATAACATAAAAGAAGGATTTATCAACCATAATCTTATACCATATGGTACCATTTGAGTCCTTTGCCTTATCATAGATATCGACAGATGTTCCCTTGGCTAAAGTTCCCTGCTTTGAAAAATTTGTTCCCGGACCTGTTCTGTAGTTTACACTGTCAGTAGTCTTTCCTGTTCCCATTATATCAGCCGGTTCATCGGAAGGCTCGGGATCAGGCTCCGGAGTCTGTGAATCCTGAGCCTTCAGGGTAACATATTTTGCATATATGTAATAGTAGCTGCTTCCGGATTTTATCTTGTACCACTTTGTTCCGGTGCTGCTGTACGCGGTCATTACAACGTCTACAGATTTTCCCTTATTCCATGTATATGCCTTTGTAAATCCTGTTCCTGCTCCTTTTCTGACGCTTACACCATTAGTATTAAGTGTTCCCTTTACAGCCGCCTTATATGTCCGGTTTACCAGATCACTTCTGATATACCCCTTATATGCGGATATGTAATACCATCGGTTTTTCAGCGCGGTACTGGTTTTCGTAGTAAATTTTTCATAAGCAATAGTAAAAGACGCACCTTTACCAAGAAGCTTCACCTTAGCAGAGTCTGTACTGTATGACTTTCTTACATAAGCACCGCCATCCTCTGAAACACTTCCCTTTGCTGTCGGAGCAGATATTGCACCGTCTGATGACGAATCAGCAGCTGTCTGGCCCTGGGAAGTGGATTCCCCCAGCGTAACATATTTTGCATATACATAGTAGTAGCTGCTTCCGGATTTTATCTTATACCACTTTGTTCCGCTGCTGCTGTACGCAGTCATTACCACATCTACCGATTTTCCCTTATTCCATGTGTAAGCCTTGGAAAAACCGGTTCCTGCTCCTTTTCTTATGCTTACACCATTGGTATTCAGTGTGCCCTTTACTGCCGTATTGTACGTCCGGTTTACCAGATCGCTTCTGATATAGCCTTTATATGATGATATGTAATACCATCGGTCTTTAAGTGCTGTGCTGTTTTTCGTAACAAACTTTTCGTATGCAATAGAAAAAGCAGCACCCTTGTTCAGCAGCTTCACCTTAGCCGAACCGGTGCTGTAGGATTTTCTCACATACGCACCGCCGTCCTCTGATACAGTTCCCTTTGCGGCAGGCGCAGATACCCCGTAAACCGGCTCAGCAGATAAGTGTACCAACGTCAAAGACATTATCAGAACCGGTATGATAATACATGAAACTAATCTCTTTCCCAACATGCTAAACATTTAATACCCCCTCTTCTCTGTCTACTTGTCAGGCCCAATCCTTCCGTCATTATAATGCTTCCGACACAGGGATATATACATATCTGTGCCACCGATAACAATCTGCTGCCCCTGTTTTACAAATTTGCCGTCAACAATTCTTGCGACCATTGTTGCTTTTCTTCCACACCAGCAGATAGTCTTTATCTCCTCAATCTTATCAGCATAAATAAGCATATAATACGACCCTTCAAAAAGCTCATTTCTAAAGTCGTTCTTTAATCCGTACGTAAGAACAGGAACGTCTAGACTGTCAACAATTTCCGCAAGCTCCTGAACATGATGCTTCTTTAAAAACTGGCATTCATCTACAAGAACACAATCTATAGGCTTCTTTTCGTTCTCTCTTAAAAAAAGCTCCAGTATATTAGTATCATCATCTATAGCCATTGCGTCTCTCTGGAGACCTATTCTTGAAGTGATTACTCCACTGCCGTATCGATTATCTATAGAAGGAACAAGAGTAAGAACATGCTTACCTCTCTCCTCGTAATTGTACGCCACCTTAATGAGTTCCGTTGACTTCCCGGCGTTCATAGTACTGTATCTGTAGTATAACTGTGCCATATAATCCTCCATTACATTATTGGCATAATTATACCAAAAAAGACAAAAAAAAACAACCCTGACGGGTCGTCACGCTTCTTCCAAATATTGGTTGAAAAATAATATTGCAAAAAAATAAAATGGTGCCCAGACCCGGAATCGAACCAGGGACACGAGGATTTTCAGTCCTCTGCTCTACCTACTGAGCTATCTGGGCATTCATAAAAAATGGTCGGGGTGGCAGGATTTGAACCCGCGGCCCACTGGTCCCAAACCAGTTGCGCTACCAAACTGCGCTACACCCCGAAATAGTATTCTCTATTCTGGTGACCCATCGGAGATTCGAACTCCGGACACCTTGATTAAAAGTCAAGTGCTCTGCCGACTGAGCTAATGGGTCATACATGGCTGGGGTAGCAGGACTCGAACCTACGAATGACGGAGTCAAAGTCCGTTGCCTTACCACTTGGCTATACCCCAAAATATCAAATAAAAAAATGGTGATCCCACAGGGATTCGAACCCCGGACACACGGCTTAGAAGGCCGTTGCTCTATCCAG
>JBJESZ010000011.1:12691-21596 GCA_051883055.1 Emergencia sp. | reverse complement strand
GTGAAGGACCACATCTGGTTCTTCATCTCTTCCATATACTGAATATTTGTTATGGCTATAGCTGCCTGCGAAGCGAGTGACAGTGTTATTTTCTCAACGTATGGTGAGAACTCGATTATCCTCCCGTCGTCGTCCATGGCGTTAATCAGCTGAATAACTCCCACTGCATCGTCCTCCTGGTTTATCAGCGGAATGGTCAGCATGGACTCTGTACGGTAGCCTGTAATCCGGTCGTAGTTTTTCGGACCTGAAAAGTCAAACTCATCACTCTGATATACGTCGGGAATATTAAGTGTCCTTCCGCTTAGCACCGTATATGCGCATATGTTCTGCGGCACCAGTGGAACCGGAGGCATATCTATGGTTTCACCGCTGCGGCCCCTGTCCACTCCCATGGAAATAGTCCTCATCACCTTGAAGTGGAGGAAACCGTCCTTATTCATGTACAGAGTTCCCGCATCGCAGCCTGCGATATCCATGCTGGCATCCAGTATCATACTCAGCAGACGGCTGCTGTCCTTTTCCTTCGACAGCGCGATTCCTGTGTCGAGAACTCTCATAAGCTCCTGTCTGTAATCTCTCATAAGCAAACCTTCTTCATATATTCCAGTGCTCTTCTCTGATTATCTGTTCCGTTCAGCTCAAGAAGAGCCGGACTGTCTATGCCGTACTTCTGAAGCAGCGCAACGCATCTGTTCCAGTCTATTGTCCCGTCTCCCGGTACCCAGTGTCTGTCAGCAATGAGATCGTTGTCATTCATATGCATGTGGCCGATGTAGGGTGCCATCTGCTCCACCCATTTTTCAATTGGTGTGGATGTCAGACAGGCATGGCCGTAATCCAGGCAAAGCCGGAAACTGTCGCAGTCGGACAGGCTTTCCTTCAGCCGTATCAGTACTTCAGGGCTGTCCTCAAATGTATTCTCCATGAATATCTCCACTTCCGGATTTTCCTGTGCCATCTGTCTCCAGAAGATTTCCGCCTCCCGCAGCCATGGCTCCGTGTATGAGTCCGTTCGGATGAGGCCCGGCAGAAGGCCGGTGTGGAAGACTACGCCCCTCACGCCCAGACGGCCGGCAATGCGAAAAGACTGCTGCACAAGTTCTCTGCTTCTCTCTCTTATCACACTGTCACGGCTGGTGAACAAAACGTCCAGAAATGCACCGTGCATCGTATCGCTGCTTCTGTCTCTGTCAAGGCCTGTATAAACAGCAATTCTCTTTTCTGCCTCATCCGGATTCTCATATACCGAAGGGTTGAAGAAATCGTTGTATTCAAAAGCGGCATCGTACTCCTCCGCCAGCATCACGGATTCCTCCAGCCTGTCATATTCGGGAATTATCAGCAGCTTCCTGTTCATCGGAATCCTCCCCTTCCTTTATCTTCAGAACACGGTAAACCATTATTGCCCTGCTCTTTCCTTTCAGTTCCATTTCGCCGACCTGCTCTGTCTCAATTCTGTCCTGAAGACGGTCCCGAACCTCTTTGCTGATCAGAATTTCGCCTGCGCCTGCACGGCTTTCCAGACGGGCGGCAGTGTTCACTGTATCTCCTATTGCAGTGTAGTCCATTCTGAACTCACAGCCTATATTTCCTACGACGGCTTCACCGCAGTTGACGCCTATACCGAAGCTGACTTTTTTACCAAACTGCTGGTGAAGCTTTTCTGTCAGTTCTCCGGCACCGTCTCTCATGTCCGCAGCGGCCTTAACCGCGCGGAAAACGTAATCATCAAGATCAAACGGTGCATTGAAGACTGCCATCGTCGCATCTCCTATGAACTTGTCCAGCATGCCGTTGTTGTTCAGAATGCAGGATGTGGTCAGAGCCAGATATTCGTTCAGAATGCTGACCACCTGCTCCGGCTGAAGGCTCTCCGACAGAGGTGTGAAACCTCTGATGTCCACAAACAGAACCGCAACATCTCTCTTTTCACCGCCCAGCTTCAGACTGAAGCTGTCGTCCTTTGCCAGCTCGTCAACAACCTGAGATGCCACGTATTTCCGGAATACTGACAGCATTTTCTTTCTGCGGTATTTTTCACCAAAATACTTTTCGATAATAAAATATGTCATCAGAAGCACAACCGCACCGATAAAGTAAAGCTGCGGAATCGTATGCCCGTTCAGTGCAAGAGTTCGACCGGCTGCCAGGTGAGCTACCAGCAGCATTATGCCCTCAATCAGCACAGGAATAAGCTTCTGCCTTCTTCCAAGTATGAAAAATGCCACAAGAAACGGGCATACCACGAGAAGATACATCCATTCCGGCACGGCCAGAGCGGTTTTTCCGTCCATCAGCGCCTGTATGATATTTGCCTGAATCTCCACTCCGTACATCGGATTGCTTCTGTCCACAGCTGCAGAGTATGCATCCTGAAATCCCGGTGCATAAGCCCCTACCAGAACTATGCATCCCCTGAATGCCTTTGCCGGCACTGTTCCGTCCAGTACACTCTTCAGAGAAACATGGCTGTACTCGCCTACCTGGCCTGAATAAAGGAAATTCACCTGTCCCGCATCATTCATCTCGGGAACCGCAGGCTGCAGACCTTTAAAGTTCTCATATTTCTCATACAGCTTCCATGCAAAGCTGTCTGTTTTTCCATTATAGCTCTCGAAAAGCTTGGTGTATCTTATGCATCCGTCACCAGCTACAAAGGCATTGGTATATCCGCTCTCTGCCACCTGTCCCAGTTCATCGTAAGGCTCTTCAATCATGTCCACGTTCCAGGAATCGTAGTACATCTGCCCGCTTTCGTCTTTCTTGGCTGCACCTCTGTACACCACGTTGGATGCAAAGACTACAGGACATGCTCTGCCGCACGCCTCGGCAAGGCGTTCGTCCGTCTCCGGATTCGTTTCTCCGGTGAACAGAAAGTCAAAACCGATTACCGCCGGTGCATTTTTCTCATCCTCGCATAGAAGCTCAGCCAAATCCGCACATTTCTCTCTCGACCATGAGGTAAAGCTTCCGTACTCGTCTAAGGTTTCCTCGTCTACCGCTATTATTTTTATATCGCCGCTTACACCGTTTAGTCTGGTATGCAGTCTGTCGCAGAGCATGGAATCAAGTGAATAGAATGGCGCTGTCATTACTGTCAGGCACATGGTGAATATAATTATCAGGGAACCTGCCGCTGTAATCAGTCGGCTTCTTCCATCGTTCCTTCCACCCGTTGTGTGGCTGTTTTTCGTGCTGGTAACCATATCTTTTCCGTCCGTTTCTGTCCCTTTGGTTATTCCTTGGGAATACTGCATAATTTAACTCTTTAGTTGTATTGATTATAATTTATTTAAAAGGCAATGTATATGATATTTTCAAAAAAAATATACCGCCGGTCCTTTAAAAAGTCCGGCGGCACAACAGCCAGTCACTGTTAAACCTCTTATTATTCAGCAGAGTTCATATATTCTCTTATAACTTCTACCGTAGATTCATAATCTTTCTTAACATCCTCCATCATCAGCACAGCTTCAGCAGGAATCTCCTCGTTTTCCTCGCGAAGCACCTCTGTCAGTTTTGATGCAGAATCCAGCAGTCTGCTGAAGCTCAGATTGCCGCAGACACCCTTCAGCGTATGTGCAGCACGGAAGGCAGTCTCTCTCTGACCCTTCTCCATAGCCTCCTGCAGCTCGTCATAGCTTCCGTCATCCAGGAATTTTATAACAAACTTCTGGATAAGCTTGGCACTCGGCAGTCGCTTTTCCACCTGCTCATAGTCGCCTCCCATTTTTTCGTAACACTCTTGAATTGTCATATTCACTTCGCCTCCCGCTACTTCAGTATCTTTGCCAGTGTCTTAATCAGGTTTTTGATATCAATCGGTTTGGATATAAAGCCGTTCATTCCGGCCGCAAAAGCCTTCTCCTTGTCTTCATCGAAAGCATTTGCGGTCATCGCAATAATCGGAATATTTGCTTTTTTATTATCATCCAGAGTTCTGATTTCTCTTGTTGCAATGTATCCGTTCATCTTCGGCATCTGTATGTCCATAAGGATAACGTCATAGAGGCCGGACTCAGATGATACCATTTTGTCTACAGCCGCAATTCCGTCTCCCGCCACATCAACGCAGAAACCTGCAGCTCTCAGTATTTCTGTGGCTATTTCCTGATTGAATTTATTGTCTTCAACAAGAAGAATCCTCTTTCCGGTAAAATCAATTTCTCTTGTCTCTTCTTTTTTTACAGCCTTAGTGCGTATAGGCCGCGTGAGAACCTCTCTCAGCTCCGACATAAATAGTGGTTTGGATACGAAGGCTGTCACTCCGGCCTCACGTGCCTCCACCTCTATATCCGACCAGTCATATGCAGTAAGTATGATTATAGGAGTGCTGTCGTCTATAACCTTGCGGATCCTGCGCACCGTCTCTATTCCGTTCATGTCAGGCATCAGCCAGTCTATAATATATGCCTTGAATTCATCGCCCTCATCGTAGGCTTCTTTCGCTCTGACTATGGATTCTTTTCCTGAAACAGTCCAGTCTGCACGCATTCCGATCTGTTTGAGCATCTTGCTCACACTCATGCAGGTGTTGGTATCGTCATCCACCACAAGTGCACGGGCACCCTGAAGTTCAGGGATAGGTTCATATTTCACCACGTTGTCTGAAATCCTGCAGTCCAGAACCACCGTAAATTCTGTTCCTTTACCTTCTTCACTTCTGACTTCTATGGTGCCGCCCATCATGTCCACAATATTCTTTGTGATTGACATTCCAAGACCGGTACCCTGAATTCCGCTTATAGTCGTGGTATGCTCCCGCGAGAAGGTTTCGAAGATGTGTTTCTGGAATTCCTCTGACATTCCTATTCCGTTGTCCTTTATGCGGAATTCATAGGTTGCATATCCCTTAAGCTTGCACGCCTTTTCCGAGATTCGGATACTTATTGTACCGCCTGCAGGTGTAAACTTTATCGCGTTGCCTACAATATTGAGAAGTACCTGATTCAGTCTGAGCTTATCAGTAATAATATCCTCGTTCATGATATCCTGTGTATCAATGTACAGATCCTGCTGTTTGGAGGCGATATTTGACTGAATAATTGTTCTCAGATCGTGAAGGACATCCGGCAGGTGTACCTCTTTTTCCTCAATCTTTACACGACCGCTTTCGATTCTGCTCATATCCAGAACATCGTTGATCAGGCTCAGCAGATGATTGCTAGAGGTGGAAATCTTGTTGAGATAATCTCTTGTTGTCTCTTCATTATCAAGATGAGCTGCTGCAAGGGCAGTAAAACCTATTATTGCATTCATAGGTGTGCGTATGTCATGGGACATATTGTTCAGGAAAGCAGTCTTTGCTCTGTTGGCATGCTCTGCCGCCGCAAGAGCGTCAACCAGTGCCTGTCTCTGGGCTTCCTTCTCCCGCTCTTCATCGTCAACATTGAGAAATGCAAATGCTATATTTGATGGTTCCTCATTCGTTTCTGCAAACTTTATGAGCACCATCTCCAGCCACTGATATTCCCCGTCTCGTCCCGTATGCAGAAATCTGAAGGAGTATCTCTTTCTGTCTCTCAGCTTTGCCTTAATATAGTCGGCATCAGCAAATCTCAGCAGTTCTTCGCGATAATCCGGATGGGTATACGCATTGACGGATTCCCTGAAAAAGCTGAAATAGCGGCTCAGGCTCCTGTCCTCCACATCGTACGGTTCCTTGGATGTATTGTCACTGATACAGTACTTATCAACCTCGTCAGTATCAAAACTAATAAAATACAGTTCCGAATACTGGCTTGCAAGTCCCTCTATTTTCTTTATGCTGTCCTGGAGTTTTCTCTTCTGCTCCATGTCTCTGGAGTGAAGCTCCTCCAGTTCTGTATGGTCGAGAACGTATGTGACGGCCATAAGATCGTGATTTGTCAGGTCAGGATACATCACGATATGCTGTTCTGCCAGCATGGGCTCTCCTAATGTGTCCTTTGTCCAGTAGCTGTGCGCGATGTGATCCTCTCCCTTTTCATAACACTCCGTAAGGTGTTCAACAGAAAAGAAATCATAGTACGCTGCCTGCTGCTCGCGCTCAAGCCGGCTTCCCCAGTATTCTATAACATCCCAGTATCTGCAGTCATCAGGGAAACCTATTGCCTCGTTGATGCTGTATTCAACGCCATCGATTACCTGATACATGGTCCCCGGTATAATATTCCGGGTAATGTTAATGTTGTAGTATGCACCGGCACTGGCCGAAAGCGCATGCTCCATAATTGATATTTTCTTTCTGCAGGTCTCCAGCTCCTGTTCCAGCATGGTTCTTCCCACTACACAACCTCCATTTTTTATATATACGACCCTCAGTTTTTCTGATATGTATTTTCAAACTCTTCAACAGGCATAGGCTTTGCAAAATAATATCCCTGTGCATAATCGCAGTCAAGAGTTCTCAGACGTTCTGCCTGTTCCGCTGTTTCTATTCCTTCTGCAACCACTTCCAGGTTAAGCCTGTGAGCCATGCTTATGATGTCTTTCAGTATACTTTCCTCTGCTGTCTTCTCCATTTCATTCCTGATAAATCCCATATCCAGCTTCAGAATATCCAGATTCATCTGGCTCAGCATGTTAAGTGATGAATATCCGCTGCCAAAGTCATCCATTTCAACAGGAAATCCCATCTCTTTCAGTCTGGTCATAGTATTTATAATCTGGTTCGGATGATTGGTATATGCACTCTCCGTAATTTCAAGATGCAGATATCCGGGGTCGATTTCATATTTTTCGATAAGACTCTGGAAGATGCTTTCCAGACTGGATTGGAAAATGTCAGCTCTGGAAACATTTACTGATACCGGCACCATAGGATAACCTTTGTCCTTCCATTCCCTAAGCTTCGCGCATACCGTCTCCCATACGTACTGATCCAGACACGGGATAAAGTCGTTCTTCTCAAAGAGCGGAATGAATTCTCCCGGTGACATGAATCCCCATTCAGGATGGATCCATCGAACCAGTGCCTCCGCACCCATAATACAGTTGTCCTTCAGGCTGAATTTAGGCTGGAGGTAAACGATAAACTGCCTTTCCTCCAGAGCTGAAGCCATTACATCAGTTATTTCCTTTTCACGAAGCAGCTTTTCACGAATGGTATCATCGTATACAGCTACGTATCTGTTGTATATTCCCTTTACGCGATCCACTACCAGCAGTGCTCTGTCACACATCTGTTCCACTGATAATGAGCGATCCGTAATTTCATAGATTCCAAGCTTTACAGCGACATTTTCCACCAGCTCCGAACGATTACGCTCTCTACCTTTCAGAAAACACTCTCTTCCGGTTCTTTCTCTTTCTCTTTCCTGTAGGCACAGGAATCTGTCGGCACCATACCGACAGCAGATTGCGTCCTCACCGACTCTCTTCTTTAGAATTTCAGCACCCTCTATCAGCAGTCTGTCACCCGCATCTCGTCCGAAGGTGTCATTGTACCATTTAAAGTTCTCGTAATTGGTGCTTAGCAGGGTATATTCCTTATCCGGGTTTGCATCCAGACATTCTCTCACCTTCTCATAGAAGAATTCCTTTGTATACAGTCCTGTAAGCCTGTCATATCTGAACTGGTTTACCATGGCTGCTGTTTCTCTCAGTTTGATAATACTTGCAACTCTGTGCTGAATTACACGCGGCCTGTAAGGCTTCGGAACAAAATCTGTTGCTCCATGTGCCAGAGCCGCCACCTCGTCTTCCTCGCTGTCTCCCTGAGTCATTACGATGACGGGAATGAGCGACAGCTCTTTATCCTCCTTGATACGGTCCAGAAAGGTATATCCATCCATAACCGGCATCATAACGTCGAGCAGAATCAGCGTTATCTCATCCTTACTGTTTTCCAGTATTTTCAGTGCTTCCAGTCCGTTCTCAGCTTCCAGAACGCTGTATTCTTCAGACAGCATCTCGTTCAGAATTGCCCTGTTAAGCTCGTTGTCTTCGACAATCAGTATTTTTTTCTTGGCCTTCATTCTCCGTTCTCTCTTTTGTAAGTTATGTTAATGATTGTAAAAAATATACTATTTTTACAAGTATATCACATAGCTCCTGTCGTGGGAATGATTTTGTTGATATTTCGACACTTTTTGGTTTTCTGAGTTTTGTGTGCTTGCCGCGTGCCCGATTTTGCGACATATGATGCCTAAAAGTGAGCTTTTTGCCCGATTTCGGACATTTGATATGAGAAACAGGCACGTTGCAAAAATGCATGGAAATTTCTGTATGATATGTTATATAAATAATTGTCTGAGTGAATATTTATACGCATAAAACAAAATTAATACCACCATTATGATACCATGGCGGCCTGGCGATGAGCAAAAACAAGTAATATATTATAGGCAAGATAAGATTTGACATTATGCTGGGATGTGCTGTGATTTGCAAACATATCTCAGGTAGTTTCAAGATAAACTGTATGCCCGCTTTGATGTTGAATATCGTAAATTCGGGCAAATCACGGCCGAATCTGTTAAAAATTTGTGAAATCAGGCACGTGAATAAATAGTACAGTTTATGCAGAGTAAAAACAGGCGGTCCGCAACCCGGACCGCCGCTACATTTTGCTGCATAAGTAAGTAAGTAAGGGACTGCTGCATTAACGGTTAAAAACCGCTAATGCAGCAGTCCCGATTCTCTTACATCACAATACTGAATATTAATAGTTTTCTGCGTTGATTTCGAAGTAGCTCTGAGGATGTGCACATACAGGGCAAAGTTCAGGAGCCTTTGTTCCGACTACAAGGTGTCCGCAGTTGCGGCATTCCCATACCTTTACTTCGCTCTTTTCAAATACTGCTGCTGTTTCCACGTTCTTCAGAAGAGCACGATAACGTTCTTCGTGATGCTTTTCGATAGCACCTACCATGCGGAATTTAGCTGCCAGTTCAGGGAAGCCTTCCTCTTCAGCAGTCTT
>JBJESZ010000011.1:0-12591 GCA_051883055.1 Emergencia sp. | reverse complement strand
CTACCATGCGGAATTTAGCTGCCAGTTCAGGGAAGCCTTCCTCTTCAGCAGTCTTTGCAAAGCCTTCGTACATATCTGTCCATTCATAGTTTTCGCCTTCTGCTGCAGCAAGAAGGTTATCTGCTGTAGTTCCGATTCCGTTCAGTTCCTTGAACCACATCTTTGCATGTTCCTTCTCATTTTCTGCTGTCTTCAGGAATAATGCTGAAATCTGCTCGTAGCCTTCCTTCTTCGCTACAGATGCGAAATATGTATATTTATTTCTTGCTCCGGATTCGCCTTCAAAAGCTGCGTGAAGATTCTTTTCTGTCTGTGTTCCGGCATACTTGTTTGCCGGAGCTTCTTCGATCAGCTCAAGGTTGTCGCCTGTTGCCTTGCATACAGGACATACTGGAGTTTCGCCTGCAGCCACTTCAAAAACTTCTCCACATAATTTGCATTTGTACTTACTCATTTTCTTTTCCTCCTTGTTTTCAATATCATTAACTGTTGTACAGCCGTCCGGATTAGGTTCACCTGCGTGTCTGATACCCGTATACTTTGCAATATCACTGTCTGTTGTAATAAGATTATCCATAGATAAATCATGGACTGAATGTTTTCCGGAAACTCTTGCAAAGGTCTTCAGCTCTTCCCGGGAAACGTTCAGGAAGTTTGCCACTCTCTGTGCCGCAGCGTCCACCTTCAGACGTGCTCTCAGTTCAGGATCCTGTGTAGCAACTCCTACAGGACATTTTCCCGTTCCGCAGATTCGGTACTGCTGGCATGCAGCCGCTATCAGACCTGCGCTTGCTATAGCCACTGCATCTGCGCCCATGGCAAGAGCCTTGGCAAAATCGGCTGAAACACGAAGACCGCCTGTAATCACAAGAGAAATATCGGAGCCAACGGAATCAAGATACTTTCTCGCTCTGCTCAGCGCATAAACTGTAGGAACCGATGTAGCCTCTCTCAGCATCAGAGGACTTGAACCTGTCGCTCCTCCTCTTCCGTCAACAGTTATAAAGTCCGGTTCAGCGAATACGCAGTACTCCAGGTCTCTTTCAATATTTCCCGCAGCTATTTTAATTCCGATCGGTCTTCCGTCAGAACGTCTGCGCAACATATCAACCATTTCCTTAAGATCCTCTTTTGAGTTTATCTCAGGGAACTTGCTCGGGCTCTGAATGTCCTCTCCCTGCTTCTTGCCGCGAATCGCTGCAATTTCTGCCGTAACCTTTTCTCCCGGAAGATGACCACCCATTCCCGGCTTGGTGCCCTGTCCTATCTTGATTTCAATTGCATCTGCAGCCTGCAGATTCTCATCTGTAACACTGTATTTGTTAGGAATATATTCGAAAATATACTTGTAGGAAGCTTCCCTTTCCTCCGGAAGAATTCCGCCCTCGCCGCTGCACATTGCTGTTTTCGCCATTGCTGAACCCTTTGCAAGGGCAACCTTCACTTCTTTCGACAGTGCTCCAAAGGACATATGGGAAATATACACCGGATTCTCCAGCACCATAGGCTTCTTTGCATGCTTACCGATAACTGTTTTGGTATCCACAGGATCATCCTCATCGAGAGGCGCCGGATTCAGCTGGGAGCCGAGCATCAGAATATCATCCCATGAAGGCATCGGCATCTGTGTGCTCATTGCACCTCCGATTGACTTTCCGCTAACCGCCATTTCATGAATCTCCGCCATATATCTCTTTGACGGATCTCTTCTGGCAGTGGAACTGTCGTATGCAAGATCTCCTTCATAAGCTGCCGGTTCGTAAGGTTCCTCTTCCGTTACATCTTCTACCGGTTCAAGATTGCTGACAGGCATTCTGCAGACCGGACAGGCTTCAAGCTCCGAAACCGGTCTTCCCTCTTTTTCCTCATCATAAATGGCACCACATATTTTACATTTGAACTTCGCCATATTTCACCTCCGCCTATTCAGGCTCTATTTCTCTGCATTCTGGGCACAGACCCTCGAAAAGCACCCGGTGTCTTTTAATCAGAAACCCGGTATCCTCAGCGGCCTTTTCATCAAACTCCTTATGATATTCCTCCGGCGCATCGAAAACCCGTCCGCATCTCGTGCAGAGCAAATGGTAGTGATAGTCCTTCCGGTAATCATACCGGTCAGCAGCAGGCAGCTTCACATTTGAAATCTCTCCGTTTTCGGTCAAAACCCCCAGATTCCGGTATACCGTTCCCCGGCTGATACGTTCGTCCTTTGCCCGTACATCCAGATAAATCTCATCGGCCGTAGGATGATCGCTTCTTCCTGTGACTGCCTCCAGAATAATCTGTCGCTGTCTGGAATTCCTCTGCTGTTTCATCGTACGCCTCACGCTCCTTTATGCTATTAAGACTCATTACTATTTATACTGTTAATTTATTCCTAATTTGCCGATTTGTCAAGTAGGTTTTTTACAAAACCCCTGCCTTGCTCAGTCTTCTTCTCAGCATCGGCCCCAAAATCATGGCAATCACCATTTTCGCAATATCTCCCGGAATAAACGGAAATACGCAGGTCGCAAGAGCTGCTGATACGTTCGTTTTCATAAGTACGCAGAACCATGCGGTTCCCAGGGCGTAGCACACCGCTGTTCCCACAATCATGGCAACGAAATGCAGAATGCGACTTCCGCTCTTTTCAATTACAACGCCGGCGATAATTGCCATAGGTATAAAGCCTGCTATATAGCCTCCCGTAGGACCCATGAATTTTGCCAGTCCTCCCGTAAAACCGGAGAACACCGGCACTCCCACCGCTCCGATTACAAGGTAGATCAGGTAGCTCACCGTTCCCATCTTCCAGCCCAGAAGATACAAAGCGATGTATATTGCCAGATTAGTCAGCGAAATCGGCACCGGTCCCACAGGTATGGACATTGGTGCCAGAACACAAGTTACCGCAGTCATCACAGCGGTTACTGTCAGCATATATGTTTTACTGTTATATGTTCTTTCACTTACAGATTGATTCATTTTCTTCATTCCTCCAAACTATAGCTCGTATCCGAGTTTTCTGAACATTTCTATGTCATCTGCCATACTTGTGCCCGTTGTGGTGAGCATATCACCGGTAATAGCGGCGTTGGCACCGGATTGAAACAGTTCACGACCTCCCTCAGGGAACTGTCCGCGCCCCGCAGCCATGCGGATCCATGCCTCAGGGTTGATGTATCTGAAGATAGCAGCAGTGCGCAAAACCTCCTCATCTGACATAGCCGGCAGCCCCTCAAAAGGTGTTCCCGGAATCGGCCTAAGCACGTTGATCGGAATAGACCTGATACCCAGCTCGGCCAGACTTACAGCCATATCGATTCGATCCTCCCATGTCTCTCCCATACCGATTATTCCGCCGGAGCACACGTCAAGTCCAGCCTCCTGCGCACGTCTGACATTGTCGATTTTGTCATCGTAGGTATGTGTCGTGCAGACTTCAGGAAAATAGCGGCGTGAGGTCTCTATATTGCAGTGGCATCTTTCCACGCCCGCCGCTTTCATCCGCCTGAACTCCTCCAGTGTCTGAAGCCCGTGGGATGCACAAAGTCTCAGGCCTGTCTCCTGATGCAGTTTTTCATATGCGATCAAAGCTTTCTCAAGGGCGTCGCCCTTCAGGCTTCGTCCCGCCGTAACAATAGAATATCTGTTGATTCCTGCAGCCTCGTTCCGACGTGCATCTGCCAGGATTTCTTCCGGCTCCAGAAAAGGGTACTCTTCCGCTTCAGTGTGATAGTGACGTGACTGGGCACAGAACCTGCAGTCCTCACTGCAGCGTCCGCTCAGCCCGTTTATTATTGTGCACAGATCCGCCTTATTTCCGCACAGTCTTCTGCGTATTTCATCGGCTCCGGCGCAAAGCTGTTTAAGATCAGCCTTCAGCAGTATTTCCATATTGTCGCTGCGATTCAGTCTTCTTCCTGAGATTATCTCCTCTGTGAGTTTTGATAGAGACGCGGATGCCGGTGAACCTGCCGCCCCTGCATCGCACGCGGACTCTGAACGTGAGGCAAAAACAGGGTCAGGCGCATTCGGAAGCCGCACGCTTATTTCCCCGGAAAACAGGCTTTCTGTGCCGCCGTCTTCATATTCCACAATCAGCTGACAGTCCTTGTCGATGTCCAGCACTCTGGCATTTCTCGTCGACTTAGGCGTAATCACCCGAACATCTTTACCGATTACCATACTGCGGCTGCGATAATTCTCAATGTGACTGTCTATGCCGGCGTCAGTGGTCTGTCTGTTGTAGTAGGTCATAAACCGGTTCACAAACTCAGCTGCCAGATGATTCTTGCAGTCGTTTTTCGGTTCGTCAAACACCGCACCTGCGATGTCCTTTATTTCATCCGGAAAGCCCTCGGCCGGTGCAAACACATTAATTCCAACGCCCAGGACAGCATATTCAAGCAGCCCGTCCTCCAGACCGAAGGAGGCCTCAGTCAGAATGCCACACACCTTTTTACCATCCACAAAAACGTCGTTTACCCACTTGATTTCTGCTGTTTTTTCCGACACTGCCTCGATGGCCTCACAGACTGCAACTGCCGCCATTGTTGTCAGCTTCACCGCCTGCTGGGGAGTAAAGTTTTCCGGTCTCAGAACAAGGCTCATGTATACACCTGTATCCGCCGGAGAGTAAAAGCTTCTTCCGCTTCTGCCCCTTCCGCCCGTCTGTCTGCCTGCAATAACTGTATACCCGTCAGCTGCTCCCTCTGTTGCTTTTTCACGTGCTACGGTATTAGTCGAGCTTACTTCGCGCAGCACTTCTAGTCCAATATGACTGCATTCAGGCTGAAGATACTTTCTTACACCCTGAACGGAGAGAATGTCAGTCTCCTCCGCCAGGCAGTATCCTTTATTTCGAACTGCTTCGATGCTGTAGCCCTCATTTCTCAGACTCTGCACGGATTTCCACACAGCGGTCCTGGAAATTGAAAGCTTCTCGGCTATATCTTCGCCTGAGAAGAATACACCCTTATTATTCTCAAGGAGCGCAAGCAGCTGCTCCTTTGTTCCCATCTTTTCCATTCTATTCCCTCCGTCTTTGCTCCATGGCGCGCTTTGCCTCATGGCGCTCTTTGCCAATGAGAGAATGTTAACATGTCGCGTTCATATTGTCAACCTTAGATTTCATTTAGGTTAACAATGTGCAAATATACATATTTCAAGAATTCGTGCCTGATTCGTGCCTGTTCAGACGCAAAGAGAAAACAGCAGCGGTTCTGACCCGGCTGCTGTTTTCTATCAAAAAGGCATTTATTTAATTAAATCTTTCAGGTAATCAACATTTCTCATTGAATCCACAAACCTGCAATCACCAGATACTGGTACAAGAACCTTCCTGGAAGGTGCAAGCACGCCATCTATTATCTCACCCTCTGATGCCTTGCGATACCATGAAAGCTCCGAGCTCATCTCATTAATAACGTCCACTCCGCTCTCAAAGCCCAGCGGTGTTTCCAACGCTTCTGCCAGCTGACTGATCAGCTCCAGGTTGTTAAACTGCGTATCTGCAGCAACAGCAGCATGAGTCTGCTGGAAACGGCGTTCTGTATTGACGTAGCTTCCGTCTGCGTGAATTGGTGCAGTACCCGGCATAATCACGTCTGCACGTGATGCAAACGGAGTCAGGTGAGTATCGCTTACCATCAGGAAGTCAAGGCCATCTGCATATTCTGTATCCGGATTTTCTCCGAAAACCAGCAGTGCTCTGACACCATCCAGACACTCTGCACCTGCTTTTATTCCAAGGAAGTCGAGTCCCTGGCTGTTGTTCTTGGATTTAACCATAACTATACCGTTCCTCGGACTTCCTATGTGACCGGAAACAACCGCCATATCTGCAAGCAGAGTCGCGCACGCCTCAGACACAACATTCTGCTGGAAGACAATCATCGCTTTCTTTGCATTTCCATACAGTGAAGCAATCTCCTCCGCCTCTGCCGTAATGTCAACTCCGTCCAATGAAGCGGCGAATTCGCTGTATCCGTCCGTTCCCTCAGGAGTATTTTCCGTCAGTGCCTTTGCCACCTGTTTCAGGAAAATCAGGCTGTTGTCAGTGTAAACTGCTTTTGTTACAAATGCCATGTGCTCCTGCTCATATCCGGCCGGATTGATAAGGATGACCTTAACGCCTTCCTTTGCGGCCTGCATCAGCTTCACTCTCATAACCTGGTTAGCCGCAGCATCAAAGCCCACAGCCATTATCACCTCTGTACTCATCAGCTCATCCAGTGTGTTAGGAGAAGCACTCAATCCAAGCACAGGTTCAAGTCCACAGCGACGATTGTTGAAGCTGAATAATCTTGCTCCCAGACTGTCTGCAAGCTTCTTTGCTGCATAGGCCTCTTCCGTTGTAAATCTGTCTGATACTGCAACAGCAACCGCATCCCTGCCATATTTCCTGCTGACAGCTTCCACTGATTTTGCAGTCAGCATCAGGGCATCATAGAAGTCTGCCTCCTCATGTGAGTCTCCCCTCTTTACCAGCGGACTGCATACACGGTTTTCACCTTTCGCAAAGGTTGAAAAGCCGAATTTTCCGCCCACGCATAGTACTCCTCTGTTTACAGGTCCGTCTGCGTCCGGGTCAGTTTTGATAGCCAGCGCGCCGTGAGTCTTTGTCTTCTGTGCACATCCCATGGAACAGAATCCGCAGATTGTGTCTGTCTCTTCAGTCGGCAGCGGTATCTGTTTGGTCAGCGGAAGGCGTTCCTGAAGCGCGCCGGTAGGGCAGACGCTTACACACTGTCCGCAGGAGATGCAGCCTGTCTTTTCAAGGTTCTGCTCCAGTGCTGGAAGTACAACCGTATCAAAACCTCTTTGTACGAATCCAAGCGAACCCACTCCTATGACATCCTCGCAGGCACGGACACATAGCCCGCACAGAATGCATTTGTTCGGGTCGCGGATTATGAACGGGTGATTATCCTCAAACTCTGTCTGCTTCACCTCGCCGGCAATTCTGTCCGGTTTAACATCATACTGGTTTGCATAGGCAACAAGCCTGCATTCATAGTAATCGTGACATCCGCATTCCAGGCAGCGTGACGCTTCCTTAACAGCCTGCTCTTCTGTGTAGCCTTTTACCACTTCGGTGAAATTATCCTTTCTTTCCTCAGGTGAAAGCTGTTCCATCTTCGGACGGCACTGGTGCTCTCTGTCTTCAAAGGTCTTTTCTGTTATGTCTTTGCGTTCCACAGTGTATTCCGGCCTGTATGCCACGGTCTGTCCGGAAAGATATGAATCCACAACGTAGCTTCCCTTACGTGCATCGGCAATGGATTCAACAGCAATGGAAATCTTGTCGTTTCCGCAGTCGCCGCCTGCAAATACGCCCGGGATGCTGGTCATAAACGTGTCTTTGTCGTAGACTATGCCCTTTTTTCTCGTCAGCTCTACTCCGTCGATGCCTTCCGGATTTACAGCCTGACCGATGGCTAGAATAATCATGTCAACGTCGAGTTCCTCTGTTGCTCCCTCTACCGGGCGCGGAGAACGTCTGCCGCTGGCATCGGGTTCACCAAGTTCCATAACCTGCAGGGTTACAGATGCAACTCTGCCGTCCTCACCGGCATTGATTTTCAGAGGGTTTCTCAGATTTTTGAAGATAACGCCCTCTTCCTCAGCCTCCTCGATTTCCACCATGTCTGCAGGCATTTCGTCCTTTGTACGTCGGTAAATATTATATACCTCCTCTGCACCAAGGCGTACCGCGCTTCTGCAGGCGTCCATGGCTGTGTTTCCTCCACCTACTACTGCAACCTTTCTGCCCATGGTAAACGGCTCGTTTCTCTGGATTTTTCCAAGGAAGTCTATTCCGCCTGTTACGCCCGGTGTATCCTCTCCCTCGCAGCCTGTGCCGGTGGACTTCCATGCGCCTATTCCCAGGCAGACAGCGTCATAGTCTCTTTTTACAGCATCAAAACTTACATCCTCTCCTACTCTTACGCCTGTGCGGATTTCCACACCCATGCGACGGATAAGAGAAACCTCTTCCTCAAGCACTTTCTTCGGCAGACGGTACTCAGGAATTCCGTATCTCAGCATTCCTCCCGCGTATGGCATCGCCTCGAAGATTGTGACTGCGTGGCCCATCTGTCTCAGGAAGTATGCCATGGAAAGGCCGTATGGACCTCCGCCGATGACAGCCACCTTCTTACCTGTATCCTCCCCGCATTCGGGTAAGAATGCATCTCTGTCTGATTCAGAAGCTGTATTTTCTGCAAGATCCATGTCTGCAGCAAAGCGCTTCAGGTTTGCGATTGAAACAGGCTCATCTATCAGTCCGCGGCGGCATGCTGTTTCACATGGGTGCGGACACACTCTTCCGATAGCTGCAGGAAGAGGAATTTTGTCTTTAATAAGCTCCAGCGCCTCTCTGTACTGCCCCTGTGAAATAAGTCCCACATAACCCTGACAGTCTGTTCCGGCAGGGCAGTTTTTTACACATGGCGGACGACAGTCCCCTGTATGATTGGATAAAAGCAGCTCCAGGTTGGTTTTTCTGGACTCTTCAATTCTCTCGCTCTTTGTCCTGATGACCATTCCGGGTGCCACTTCTGTTGCACACGCCTTCAGAAGCTTGGGATTTCCTTCCGCTTCGACGACGCAGAGCCCGCATGCTCCATAGGCTTCCATGCGTTCATCATAGCAGAGAGTCGGAATGAAGATATCATTTTCCTGTGCCACCTGCAAAATAGTCTGCCCAGGCAGTGCTGTAACCTCCCTGCCATCTATGTTAATTCTGTATTGTTTCACTTTTTATCACACTCCCTTTCCTGCTACCTGATTTCCACTGCGCCGAATCTGCAGCTCTCAGCACATTTTCCGCATTTTATACATTTATCATGGTCGATGGCATGCTGCTTCTTGGCGCTTCCGCTGATGGCTCCTGCCGGACACTGGCGGGCGCACATTGTGCAGCCTATGCATTTATCGGTGATATCATATGAAATCAGAGCCTTGCAGGATTTTGCAGTACATTTATGATTATATATGTGATCCTCGTATTCGTTTCGGAAATATCGCAAGGTTGTAAGAACAGGGTTCGGAGCTGTCTGTCCAAGTCCGCACATTGCTCCGTCACGAACCTTTAGCGCAAGCTCTTCAAGAAGCTCGATGTCTCCGTCACGTCCGTTTCCCTCTGTGATACGTTCCAGTATTTCAAGCATTCTCTTGGTTCCGATACGGCAGTAATTACACTTTCCGCATGATTCTTTTCTTGTGAAGTCGAGGAAGTATCTGGCCATATCCACCATACAGGTGTCTTCGTCCATAACTATCATACCGCCGGAACCTACGATAGCCCCTGTCTTATTTATGTCTTCGTATGTAACCGGTGTTTCAAACAGTTCGGCCGGAATGCAGCCTCCGGAAGGACCTCCCATCTGAACAGCCTTGCATTTCTTGTCGTTCCTGATTCCACCGCCTGTCTTGAAGATGACATCCTCAAGTGACAGTCCCATAGGAACCTCCACCAGCCCGCCTTTTTTTATTTTCCCTGCAAGGGCGAACACCTTGGTTCCCTTGCTCTTTTCTGTACCGTATTCTGCGAAGGCAGCTCCGCCGTTCAGCAGAATCCACGGAACGTTCGCATAGGTTTCCACATTGTTGATGTTGGTAGGCTTCTGCCAGTACCCTTTCTGAGCAGGAAATGGTGGCTTCAGGCGAGGCATACCGCGCTGTCCCTCAAGGGACGCAATCAAAGCTGTCTCCTCTCCGCAGACAAATGCGCCTGCGCCGGCTTTGATGCGGATGTCAAAATCCCGCTCTGTGCCAAAAATTTTCCTGCCAAGATAACCTTTTTCTCTTGCCTGAGCCAGTGCAGTTTCCAGGCGTGCAATGGCAAGAGGGTACTCTGCACGTACGTAAATTATTCCCTCGCAGGCACCCATGGCATATCCGCCGATAATCATGCCCTCAAGCAGGGAGTTAGGGTCACCCTCCAGTACGCTTCGGTCCATGAATGCTCCGGGGTCTCCTTCATCAGCGTTACATACGATGTATTTTTCTGTTCCGGCACTCTTTCTCGCCGCATCCCACTTGAACCATGTAGGAAAGCCTGCACCGCCTCTGCCGCGAAGGCCTGAAACCTTGATTTCTTCAATAACCTCCTCCGGAGTCATCTTGGTAAGTGCTTTTTCTGCTGCCTTGTAGCCTCCGGTTCCTATATATTCCTCAATCTTTTCAGGATTGATAATTCCGCAGTTTCTCAGCACTATTCTGTTCTGTCCGGAAAGTATTGCTTTATCTTCATCTGAAATCTCGTATTCCTTTATGGCTTTTCCGCCAATAATATGTCCATCTATTATTTCTGAAACGAATTCGGGCTGAACCTTAACGTAACGCGCCTGAAGGATGCCGTCATCGCCATATATGTCAACAATCGGCTCCAGATAGCAGGTTCCGATACATCCGGTTTTTTCAATGGCTGTGTCTTTCACGCCTCGTTCATCCAGCTGATTTCTGAATTCAGCTTCTATCTTTTTTGCACCACTGGCAATACCGCAGCTGCCCTGTCCTATTACGACCTTCATCTACTGCACCTCCTGTGATTCATTTTCTCTGTTCAGTTCTTTTGCACGGATTTCATCCAGAATCTTTACTACGGATTCTTTCGTAAGATTTCCGTATGTTTCTTCTCCGTCTGCACTTTTTATCATCATAACCGGTGCCAGAGAACAGCAGCCCAGACATGCCACATTGTTCAGCGTGAAAATTCCGTCATCTGTGGTTTCTCCATCTCTGATTCCAAGATGATCAACAACAGCTTCTTCCACTCTGTCTGCACCATTTACATGGCAGGCTGTGCCCTTGCACATCATAATTAAATATTTACCCACAGGTTTAAGTCTGAACTGTGCGTAAAAGGTTGCCACTCCATAAATCTGTGCCGGAAGGATACCTGTTCTCTCTGAAATATACAGAATGGCCTCCTGAGACAGATATCCGTAGATATCCTGAGCCTGCTGCAGAATTGTAATCAGACTTCCCGGTACCGCCGCATATTTTTCTAATGTCGGTGCCAGAAGCCGGAAGTCCTGGGCAGAATCATTTCCGGTAATTCTTTTTTCTGTGTTCATACTAATACATCTCCCTAAATTTACTTTTGTTTAATCCCCGATAACCGGCTTGTTCGACTTTTCGCAAAAAACCGGTCCTAATATATATATGATTCATATCGCGCGCTTAGAAGAACATAACACATTGTTATTTTATTGTCAATTTATGCATGTTATGTATACATTATTTTTTTGTAAAAATTTGTGTATGCTGCACAAATTTTGCAGATTATGGGCAAAAGAAGAAGCGGCCGGGAGATTTTCATGTTGAAAATCTCCCGGCCGCTGCCTGCGATTTGCTTTTTTGTTTTCCTGTTTTATGGGTTTTGATGAAATATAATTTCCCTGTGCTACTCACCCACACTCTCGATGTTGATACTTTCTTCAATTCCCTGTCCATCTTCAGATTCCGATTGTGAAACGGTTATCGAGCCGCTTGCCGAACCGGATTTCACATTCAGAGAGCTTTCGCCGCTTTCGATAACGACTTCTTCGCCTTCGCTGATTTTCACAGTGCACTCACCGTTCTGATCGACTGTCATCTGTGCATCCGCAGGCTTTCCGTCTATCCAGACCTTAATATTGTCCAGAACTGCACCGTCCGTCGCTGCATAGGTAATGCTTGCCATAGCCAGCATCAGAACCGCTGCCAGAGTTACTGCCACCAGCCTGTGGGTATAACGCAGTCCGGTCATATTCTTTCCACTCTTCATTTTATCTCTCACTCCTTCCAGATTCAGGTTATGATCTGTGTGAAGGTGTGAAAACGTCTGTTTATATAGTTCTCTGTTTTTGTCAGTCATCTTCCCATACCTCCATTAGTTCTTTCTTTAATCTCTCGCGGCCCCGCTGCAGACGGGTTGTTACTGCAGTCCGGCTGATTCCCAGCATATCAGCAATTTCAGCAGTCGGGTAATCCTCGAAGTAAAACAGATGAATCACCTGACGGTACTTCTTAGGCAGATTCATTACCGCAGTGAATACTCTGCTTTCCTCTCTGGTTTCAAAGTCAATCTGTCCCGCGTACTCTTCAAGGGGAGCCTTCTTCTTTACCCATGATGACAGACTCACTCTTCTGCACTCGTTAACAGCCACCCGTATAACCCAGTTCCTCAGGTGTTCCTCGCTTTCAAAATCCTTACCGCTGCGCGCCAGCTTGAGAAATGTCTCCTGAACCACGTCATCAGCCTCTATGGTATTTCTGAAATAGTTGAAGCCTATTGCAAAAATGTTATCCTTATATTTTTCGTAGACCGCCTCCAGCAGGCCCATATCTATGATCATATCCTGTTCCTTTTGATAGTTTTTCGGTACATACCATCTGTATGAAATGCATTTCATCTATTATACATTTCAGGCGTGGCATATGTCACAGCCCGGAGTAAATATTTTGAATTATACATGCTTAATTTCTCACAAAAAATGACAGTCAAAATCAACTGTCACTTCATAAATTATTCAGTTTAATCCCCTCTGCGCCTTATCCCGTACTCGTCAAAGGTCTTTTTTGGCGTTCTCCTTTTATTGCCTGTCAGCTTTATTC
>JBJESZ010000010.1:0-4144 GCA_051883055.1 Emergencia sp. | reverse complement strand
ATGTTTATCGCTTAAGAGACGTTGGATATCTGAGTTCCTATACAAGAACAGAAATTACAGATGCTCTTCATGATACATTCGGCTTCAGAACAGATAGCGAGTTCATATCTGATAAAACAATGAAAAAAATTTTGAAAACAGTTGAAAAAGCCTAAAAAATACCACATTTTTAAGAAAGCAAAAAACTCCGATTCCCGCTTATTTCAATGGGTTTCGGAGTTTCTATATTCATCAACTGTCAAACTCGGGAATATATTGTAAATCAAGGGATTACTTTCCATTAGCACCTTACAATCACAGGTTTTTTAACGTAATCCGACTCCGTATACATATTTCTGCTCCATATAACATTGAACACGTCTGTAGCAAGAATGTCCTTTTCAATCATAGCCTGCCCGTCTCCAAGTTTGTCCCATTCCTTGTTTATATTAGTTATTACAGGAAGACTGCAGCACTCCTCACGTTTGATTTTTTTCAGCAATCCGGCTCCCTTTTCATCAAAACCCACTACCCTGATGTATCCCGGACTCTTATCATAATCCGGTTCAATTCCCAGTACAATGTGAGCAAGCAGTCTTTCAACAGAGCTGTAGGTAAATGCCTTGGATTTTACCTTCTGAATTAAATCATCAGTATCTTTCGCAAACCTCACGCTGTCCTTAAGCCTGTTCTCAAGCCCTTCCCCGACAGCACACATTTTTTCAAGAGTCCCCGGGCTGCTCTGCAGTATACGTGAGCGGACAAGATTGAAATAATTCTCTTGTGCTCTTCTGAATTTTTCCGGTTCGGCTGCTGCAAGTCTGTCCCGCAAAGCGGTTGCAGATTCATGATGTCCCTGGCCTATCCGCTTTACCGTATATGGTTTCATGTGCTCAAGCTGCTTAAGATATTCAACTGCGAGTATATTGTTAGGTTTTCTTAACACATCGCTCTTCAGCTCCGGTGCAATCTGTCTCACAGCTTCCTCCCGCGCCTTTGGAAATGACATTCCCTCTCTGCTCATTCTGCTGATTATTTCAAGAAGTTCTTCTTCTCTTTCCAGCAGAATGCATGCGGTCTTCTGCAGCTCGTCCAGCTTACCGCTTTCACTGCCGAATACAAGAGTGTCCACACATCCCAGCGCCTCCAGGGTCTTTACGCCTCCAAAGGCAAAGTGCTCCGCACTGGCTGTCGCATAGACAGCAGGAAGTTCAATAACCAGATTGACACCTCCCTGTATTGCAAGTTCTGCCCGCTTCCACTTATCATAAACGGCAGGACCTCCTCGCTGAACGAAGCTTCCGCTCATTACAGCCACGCAAACATCAGAGCCGGTTTCTTCTCTGGCTCTGTCTATTAAATACTTATGTCCCAGATGAAATGGGTTAAATTCCGCTATTATTCCAAAACTTTTCATATCATCATATTATCACAAATCTGCATATTACAAAAGAAATTATTAAACTTATCAGGCCGTGGGAAAACTTGATTTTAATCAGTTTGGATGCTTCAACAGGGCAGTTTCTCAACATGCTCAGCGACTGTCCCAGTACGGAAAAGCCGCCAAAGGATATCATAAATGATACACTCAGGAGCTTAATCAGTGAGCTTACGCTTGATGCGGCCATCTTTCCGCAGCCTACTGTCATTTCCATAATACCGTTTATCAAAGCCTCCGGAATACGGCCTGATTCACCTTCAAATATACCGCTCTCCGATATAGTACTGCATACAATCATGAACAGCATTATGTAGGCAAGGATAATTGCAACCGATTTAAAGCTGTCGAACATAGCTTCAGTGAGAACAGAGTAATAAGATACACCTGAACTGCTTTCAGTATTATTTTGAACTCTGTCCGTTTTGACAGACCTGTATCCTCCGAAGAGAAAGCCGTTGAGCAGTGCACCGCAGTAATGAGAAACAGCCAGAATGACACCCATACGGTACGAATTCAGCAGCGACACACCTACGGTTCCTATGATAAACGCAGGACCCGTAATCATGCTGTAGCTCAGAAGACCATATATTCTGTCCTCCTGAATACGTCCCTCCCGATAATAGTCCCCTGTAATTTTTGCTCCCATAGGATAGCCTGACAGCATAGCCATGATAAAAGGATACAGTCTGACCGGAAGATTGCTGCAGACTCCTATTCCCTTCAGAAAGCCTGCGGCTATAAAGAATGGCATTATAACAGGAACGATGGAATTGAGCCAGATGTCTATGGCAGCCTTGGATGCGCGCATGGTAATTTCGGGAAATATAACCATATATCCGCATGCCAGCAGTGACCCGATAATTATTATTTTCTTTTTATCAAAAAAATACAAACCCATGGTAGATTTTATTCATCTGCCATGGGCAATATGCTTTTTTCTTATTCTTCTGAGCTGTGCTGTGTGTTGTAGGCCATGACCTTGATTTCTTCTCTGTTGCTCTTAAGTATATCGTTAAGGTTTCCCATCGATTTTTCGAGCTGGCCGTACATTTCTCCAAAAAGCTTCATACCGAATTCATCCATTTTGTTTTCCATATCGAACAGGATCTTATCCATGTAGTCGTATGTACGCATTTTAAGCTCTTTGGAGTAGTTCTGGGCATTCTGGATTATCTCCTCGCTGGCTTTGTGAGCCCTTACTGTGATGTCGTTGGTATCAACAAGGTAATCTGCCTGTTTCTGAGCCTCCTTAATAAGTCTTTCATACTCGGATCTGGCTTCCTGAAGAATTCTTTCTTTCTCTTCCTTGATCCACTGTGCCTGATGAACGTCATCAGGAAGGCTCTTTCTGATATCCATCACTATTGTGCGAAGCTCGTCCGCATCAACCATAACCTTTCCTGTCAGCGGCACTCCGGGTGCTTTATCCACGATATCTTCGATTTCTTCCAATAAATCTAAAACTGTCATCTTGACCTCCTAATCACTTCGCATACTTTTCTTTAATCCTGTTTAAAATTATCTCCGGAACCAGGCCTTTTACGCAGCCGCCAAGAGAAACCACCTCTTTAATCATGCTTGAACTGATAAATGAATATCTCGGACTTGTCATCAGGAATACAGATTCTATCCCGTCATTGAACAGGCGGGCATTCATCTGTGCCATCTGTATCTCATATTCGAAGTCTGTAGTTGCTCTTAACCCTCTGACTACAGCGTCAAAATTGTTTTCGTTCACATAATCTGCAAGAAGTCCCTGGAAGCATTCCACCCTCACGTTAGGCAGATGTGAGGTTACCTCTTCTATCATTGCAACGCGTTCCTCTTTGGTGAACAAAGCGTTCTTATTCGGATTAACTATAACTCCGACGATTAACTCGTCAAACATCTTGGACGACCTTTCAATAATATCCAGGTGACCATTTGTCATCGGGTCGAAAGAACCCGAGTACAGTGCCTTGTTACTCATTTGCTTCTTCCTCTTCTGTGTGGACTTCTGATTTTCTTGCGTATATCGTTACCATTATCTTGCCGTATTTCCTTTCCTTGACAACCTCAAGGTTTCCTACGGTCTCAGGCACATAGTCCCTTACGCCGTGTTCTGCTACTATTATACCTTCCTCGGACAATAAATCAAGGGAATCTATAATCTCCAGACAGTTTTCATAGAGACCGTCCTTATATGGAGGATCCAGGAAAAAGATGTCAACCTTCTCATTAATCCTGCCGAGAGTTTTAGAATAGTCTCCCGCAATAATCACGGATTTATCCTCTGCTCTGCACATTTTAACATTATTTTTGATAAGGTTTATGCTTTCTCTTGAGTTATCTCCGAAATAGCATTTTTTTGCGCCTCTTGAGAGAGCCTCCAGCCCCAGATTTCCTGTCCCTGCAAAAAGATCAACGCAGGTTGCATCCCACACCTCGTTCATAATGATGTTAAAAACAGCTTCCTTTACCTTGTCTGATGTAGGTCTTACGTCATAGCCTGCAGGTGATTCAAGCCTGCGGCCTCTATATTCTCCGGTAATAATTCTCATTTCATCTTCCCTTTATACATAATTATTGTTTCTTGATTATATCAAAAAGTTTTTCTGCTGGCAACATTCTTTGGTGTGAAGCCTGAAGCGGTGAAGCCTGAAGCAGGCGGCCGCCATGCCCTGCACACTATGAAAAAACCATCCCCGCGTCAAACGCGGGGTTTTCATTATACGGGCATAGCCC
>JBJESZ010000009.1:0-4154 GCA_051883055.1 Emergencia sp. | reverse complement strand
CTCCAATTATAACTTATCAATAAACAGCAGCTACATCACTGAAGAGGACGCTGCTAATCTGATTGTTTCTTACATAGAAACAAGAAGCTACTAAGGGGAGGTTAGAGCAATGAAGAGTAAGGACAGACTTGAAGAACCAAAGAAGACCGGTAATGAAAAAGCAAAGACGACAGGAACCAGTGCGGCTGCTAAAGCTGCCCTTGCAATCCTTGGAGTGGGTTTTGTTGCAGGAACAACACTGGTTGTAGGACTGGACAGAGTAATGAAGAAGGTCTTTGTAGACGAGAAATGGCCGGACGAGGAATGGTCAGCAGATGACTGGGCCGAAGAGGACCTGGATAACTAAGAGCAGAAAAAACCGAAGGGAGAATTTGCACTAATGGCAGACAAGAAAGGAACATATTACATTACAACCCCTATTTACTATCCTAGCTCCAATCTGCATATCGGACACACATACTGTACGGTAATGGCAGATGCTATGGCTAGATTCAAGAGGTTAACCGGATATGACGTAAGATTTCTGACGGGTACAGATGAGCACGGTCAGAAGATTCAGACAATCGCTGAAGAAAAGGGCGTTTCACCACAGGAATACGTTGACGGCGTAGTTGCCGGAATCAAGGATCTGTGGAAGACTATGGAAATATCTTACGACGATTTCATCAGAACAACTGAAGACAGACACGTTAAGAGAGTTCAGGCCATCTTCAACAAGATGTATGAAAAGGGAGACATATACAAGGGTGAGTACGAAGGACTGTACTGTACACCTTGCGAATCATTCTGGACAGAGAGCCAGCTTGTTGACGGATGTTGCCCTGACTGCGGCAGACCGGTACAGAAGGCAAAGGAAGAGGCTTACTTCTTCAGACTGTCCAGGTATGAGGATCAGCTGATTGATCTTCTGGAGAACACAGACTTCCTGGAACCTGAGAGCAGAAGAAATGAGATGCTTGGATTTATCAGACAGGGCTTAGATGACCTCTGTATTTCCAGATCAACCTTTGACTGGGGTATTCCTGTTCCAATCGATGAGAAGCACGTTATCTACGTATGGCTGGATGCACTTACAAATTACATCACAGCTCTGGGATATCCTGATGAACCTGAACTGTTTGAGAAGTACTGGCCGGTAGACGTTCACCTTGTCGGAAAGGAAATCGTGAGATTCCATTCCATTATCTGGCCTGCAATGCTGATGTCACTGGAAATTCCTCTTCCAAAGAAGGTTCTTGGACACGGATGGCTGCTTCTTGAAGGCGGAAAGATGAGCAAGTCCAAGGGTAACGTGGTTGACCCTGTAAAGCTTATCGACAGATACGGAATCGACGCTCTTAAGTACTTCCTGCTGAGAGAATATACCTTTGGACAGGACGGCGTGTTCACTAATGAGGTAATGCTTAAGAGAATGAATTATGACCTTGCCAACGACCTTGGAAATCTACTTTCAAGAACTGCCTCGATGATTGAAAAATACAACGGGGGAATCGTTCCTGACGCAGCTACAGAGGATGACATCGACAGGGATCTTAAGGCAATTGCTGTCGGCGCTGCAAATAAGGTTGAAGCTCAGATGGATAAGTTTGCGTTCAACATGGCGCTGGAGGAAATCTGGGTAGTAATCAGAAGAGCAAACAAGTACATCGATGAAAAATGTCCATGGATTCTTGCCAAGGATGAAGCTAAGAAGGCAGAGCTGGACACATGTCTGCACAACCTGGCCGAGGTGCTGAGAATCGTTTCCATACTGATTTATCCGTTCATGCATACTACATCAGACAAAATCAGAAAGCAGATGGGCTTATGGTATGCTGACGTTGCATGGGAAGATGCAATGGAATTCGAAATGATGTATCAGGAGCAGGTTAAGAAGGGCGAAGCTATCTTCCCTAGACTTGATATTGAAAAGGAACTGGCAGAGCTTGAGGAAATGCAGAAGGCAGGCAGCGAGCCTGAAGAGGAGAATATTCCTCTTGAGCTGAAGCCGGAAATTGAATACGACGATTTCGATAAGATTGACTTCAGAGTAGGCCTGATTGAAAAGGCAGAGAAGCATCCTAAGGCTGACAAGCTTCTGGTATTCCAGGTGAAGATGGGAACCGAAAGACGTCAGATCGTTTCAGGCGTTGCAGAAGACTTCACTCCTGAAGAAATGGTAGGACAGAAGGTAATTGTTGTTGCAAACCTGAAGCCGAGAAAGCTGAGAGGATTAGAATCCAAGGGAATGCTTCTGTTCGCCGAAAACGGAAAGAGATGCGAAATCGTTACGACAACTGCTCCGGATGGTGAAGCAGTAAACTAAAAGAGGTGTCACATGTTATTTGATTCACATACACATTTAAATAACGACACCATTACACCGGAAGAAAGAGAAGCCTTGATAGTCGATATCGAGGCTTCTGATTTATCATATGTAATGGATGTCGGGTTTGACCTTGCAAGCTCTATGCAGGCTACAGAGGATGCGGCGAAAAACCCGTGGTGCTATGCGGCTGTAGGAGTTCACCCTCACGATACAGACGATATGGATGAGGATATTCTGACCCTGATAAAAGGTCTTGCCGCAAAGGACAAGGTTATGGCAATAGGAGAAATCGGTCTGGACTATCACTACGATTTTTCCTCCAGAGAGGCTCAGAAACACTGGTTCCGCCGCCAGATACAGCTGGCTAACGAACTTAAGCTCCCGATTATTATCCACAGCAGAGAGGCTGATGAGGACACAATGAATATTCTTAGGGAGGAGGGTGCCTTCTCTAAGGAGCGCCAGAGCTGGTTCCCGAAAAGAAAGGGACCGGACGGTGAAGAGCTTCCTGACAGCAGGGTTCTCATTCACTGCTTCTCAAGCAGCAGAGAGATTGCAAGACAGTACGTCAAGCTTGGCGCAACTATCGGTATATGCGGTCCGATAACCTACAAAAACAACCGCAGGGGCAAGGAGGTCGTGCTGGATACTCCAATTGAGTTCCTAACTGTGGAAACAGACGCGCCTTACCTTACACCGGAGCCATTCCGAGGTCGAAAGAACAAAGCCCCTTATGTGGAGTACACAGCACGGAAGGTCGCAGAGCTGAAAGAAATGGACTACGAAAAGGTGGCAGAAGTCACCTGCGAAAATGCAAAAAAGTTCTTTAATATTTTTTAATAAAAGGCAGCAGATTACGACAGATTACCTTTGCACCGCGGGATATAATTGCCTAAAGGGGAAAAGGGGGTAATTCCATGGAATTTGCGTGCAACCGGATAAATTTCAAGACGGTTCTGGCCACCCTGACGGTGGCCTTTTTTATTGGAAGAGTCAGCCTGTTCGGCAGTGTATTTCCTGCCGGCATCGCTTTTATTACGGTCATGCTGGCGGTTTCAACCATATACATCTATACTCTGCCGGTAATGGCCGGCTCAATGTGCCTGGCATACGCTCAGGCAGGCAGCTCATGGTCGGGCACAGACCCTTACGGAGATATGGCTGCCATGATACTCTGCGGAATTTTCTTCTTATTCTTTCACAACCGGAAATTTACAATTAATCAGCGAACCATGATAGCTGCAGCCATTACCCTGATTTCCAGATGTGTTTACGATGTGGCGGCAGCCTACGTCAACCTGACCACCCTCGATTCGCTGGACTGGCCGCTGCTGGGCAAGGAGCTGCTGGCAATTGTCATATACATAAGAGTTTTTAACGCGGCAGCAGGAGCAGTCCTCGCGCCTTCAGAAACAACCGGAACCGTCCGCGAGAAAATAGGACTCTCAGTTGCCGTAGCGGCGGTATCCATAACAGGTGCCATCGGAGTCAAGCCGGTTGTGTTTGCAATCTGGTTTCTGATGATTGCGGTAACGGCCTACTGCAGGGATGCCACTCACGCAATTGTGATATCGGCTATCTGCGATGTGTTCTGGCGCTGCTTTCAGGGGACAAGCTCTTCGGTATTTACCAGCCTTTTTCTGGCCCTGATAATTGCAAGATTCATAGTGGCAGCCTTTGAGGTGAAATACAGAAAGTATGTGCTTGCCGCAGTTCTGTTTATCTGCATAGTCATCACCACCAGAACCTTTGACGTAAGCAGTGCGGTGAGCATGGCTGTGTTTGCCGTCATTCCGTCGGATTTCCTGGGGAGCATATGGTATACCATAGAAAAAACAATCTCACC
>JBJESZ010000008.1:0-22519 GCA_051883055.1 Emergencia sp. | reverse complement strand
TTAATTTTATAAAATATATTTATAAAACACTTTGAAATCTGCTGGAAATAACTGACTTCGAAATTTTGCTTTCGGCATCTTAAATAAATTGTAATCTGTGATAATCGAGATGTTCATGTTATAATGTTATATACCCTTGGAAAAATATGCTTAATTGAGGAATAAGAAAGCTAATGTAAAAGGAGAAACAATCATGCTGCAGAAAACGGGGAAAGTAAATATACCAGATGGAAAGAAAATAGCTGTCAACCTGGGCTTTGACTTTGACTCATCCTCGGTATGGATGGAATCATTTAATAAATCATCGCAGGTCTATACATCGAGGGGCGAATACGGTGCTGTTGTGGGAGTGCCGAGAATACTTGATCTTTTGGACAAGTATAGTATAAAAGGGACTTTCTTTATTCCGGGACATACAATCGATACTTATCCGGAAGTATGCCGTGAAATCGTGGAAAGGGGTCACGAGGTAGGACACCACGGATATATGCATGAAGATCCGACAGATCTGCCACTGGAAGCAGAGGAGGATATCATCGTAAAGGGTCTGAAGACTCTTGAAAAAATCGGAGTAAGGCCAAAGGGATACCGTTCACCAGGTTTTGATTTCAGCCCGAATACCCTTGACTTACTGGACAAATACGGCTTTAAATATGACAGCAGCCTTATGGGAAATGACTATTATCCGTACTGTCCAAGATACTGCACGGTGCATTATGACAGGGGAAACGAATTCAGTGATCCATATAATGTAGTGGAAATGCCTGTATCATGGTTCCTTGATGATTTCCCGCACTCCGAATTCATTATGACAAGAACCGGCATGAAACCTCAGAGTCAGATTTTCGAAATCTGGAAAGCACATTTCGACTACGGAATCAGCAATATTGAAAACGGAATGATGGCAGTCTGCACACATCCGCAGGTAATCGGCAGACCGCACAACATAACCATGTTTGAGGAATTCATAAAGCATATTATAGCCGGTGGTGCATGGATTGCCCCACTGGAAGAAATATATGACAGAATCACATTTGATTAATTTCCAGAATGAAAGAAGGTATTTGCAATGATCAGAACTAAAGAAGAAGTTAGGAAAAGAGAAGTAACTAATGCCATGGGCGGAAAGGGAACAATCTGTTTCCATGACTGGCTCCTGCCTGAAGAGGCTTATGACCACGGCAGAGTTTTCAGCAAGCTGGTGATCCCTCCGGGATGCTCTATCGGTGTACATACTCACAGGGATGAATTTGAGGCATTCTATGTACTGGAGGGAACAGCAACTGTAACGGATGGTGATGATGTTATTCAGGTTGAAGAAGGCGGCATGAACCTGTGCAGAAAAGACTGCGCCCATGGTGTAGAAAACTGCACAGACAAGAATCTGGTTCTTATGGCGCTCATTATGAAAGCCTAACTATCCGATATTAGCCGCAAAATCCACGAAGCACTTGAGGGCGGCGTTTTCACGGCAGCCTTTCCACATCATATAAATATCCTCATATTCTTCATCACCATCTAGAGGAAGGAAAACAAGATTGTCCGCATTTGTAAGCTTTTCAACGCAGTAAGATGGGAGAACTGTGATTCCCTGTTCGGCGGCAACCATCATCAGCAGGCTTTCCAGGTCATTGCTTTTCAGCAGAATTCTTGGATGATAGCCTGCTTTTTCATATAACTGCATATACCTTATGTCACCGAAGGAATCATCTTTTCCGGATGGCGTCATGTATAGAATGGTCTCGTCGGACAGATCCTCACGAAACAGAAATTTGCGTGATGCAAGGGCATGTCCGGAATATAGAGCTACAGAGAGTCCTGAACGCATATCAAGAGTATGACTGATATCATCACGCGAAATGAGGTTCGTACTGTCCCAGGAAAAGATAATATCCAGTTCATCAGAAAGCAGCTTTTCCGCCAGAGTATCTGTGTCCTCACGCAGGCATGTAAAGAGAATATTAGGATACTGACTATGAAATTCGCGTAGTCTGTCAGAAAGATCTGACCGCTCATAGCCTTTTTCATAACCTATTCTTATGCTTCCAACAGTACCCTTCGCCGCCTCCCGGGCTTTAGAAACTGCACCATCGATTCTTTCAAGAACTGCTCTTGCCTCACGGTAGAAAACAGCACCTGCAGGCGTAAGCTCTACCGGACGCTTCTGGCGGTTAAAAAGAGTAACGTCAAGTTCCTCCTCAAGAGCCTTTATCTGCTGAGTGACTGCAGTCTGAGTCATATGATGACATTCTGCAGCCTGAGTGAAGCTGCGATAGTAGGCCGCAGATACGAAATATTTCAACTGATTAATATGCATGATGAACCTCCAACATAAGTTTTACTTATTATATCATGCATAAACGGCTCTTGTCACCGTAAAAATACCCACATATAATAAATATATACTTATTATATGTGGGAGAATTAAAGATGAAACATACGTTGCTCAAATCATGGAAAGCTATAATTGAGATAATAATTGGAACCATACTTACGGCAGCTGCCTTCGGGCTTGTAATAATTCCCAAAGGTTTTGCCGCTGCAGGTGTAACAGGTTTCGCAAAGGTTCTCACCGGTATGATACCCGTATCTTTGTCAGCAATGGTTTTTTTAATAAATGCTAGCCTGCTTTTACTTGGCCTGATATTTGTCGGTAAGGAATTTGTTACAAAAACAGTAGGTGTCAGTATTATGTTCCCGGTAGTTCTCGAGTTATTCCTTCAGTGCCAGGTAAACTGCGAAAACGTGAACACTGTAATATGCATAGTAATTGGCGGGGTTATGCTGGGGTCCGGAGCAGGACTGATTCTTAGAAGTGGAGCTTCCAGCGGGGGTTTTGATATATTTGCGGTCATACTGAACAGGCGGCTGGGCCTGCCTATTGCAAATGTGCTTAACCTCTGTGATGCTGCTGTAATACTGACTCAGTTCTTTATGGAAACGCCGTTTAATGTTATATGCGGTATTATTGTCGTTACAATCAGTGCACGGATTGCAGGCATGGCAGTTTCACTCAAACTATACAGGCAGCGGTCAAAACCGGCCGTATCCATATAATCAGGTAAAACAAACAGGGCAGAGACAGGATTACCGGCTCTGCCCACAAACTGTTGACAAAGTCTCTTGGGTTATCATAATCCGAGAGATTTTGTCCTTTGCTTGAGCTAAATCTCAAGATTAGGTATAAAGGGGATCAAAACCATATAGGACGCAAGCGTGAGATGTGAATCGCGTAAGATGTCGCACTGCTGATTCCGCGTGTAGCACCGAGTTTTGCCTGAATGAGCTGTTTTTTTTATGGTAAAGTGAGCGATCTGCCTGAATTCAGCAGCTTTATGAAGCAAACAGGCGCAAGCCCTTTCAACAGTGGAATCTAGGATATGGATAAAATAATAAAAATTCAGATAGCAGTATAATTATTTTAAAAATATTTAGTTTCAACGATTAATACATCTATACATCTAAAGCCTTCAAAAATCTCGGAGAAAAAACTGTAAATAAATTCTATTTATGTCGATTTCTTTCTTCATCAAAACTAATTCAGGATGCATGGGAACTTCATACAGAGGTTCTTTGCGGCCGATTCAAAGTATAAAGAGTCAAATTCAGGCAAATCGCGGCTGAATGAATAAATAATATCGTGATTCAGGCAAATGCATATATATATGTTTATGCAAAGAAAAGACTTTCTAAAATCTAAACTTAAATTTCAGACTAAGTAAACATTAGTGGAGCTTGCGAAGGATTTACATCAGTTTGCCTGGGAAGCGTTTACATGGTAAATATAAACAGATTCCAGAGACTTCGTCCACAGTCCGGTACATTCGGTTCTGCCGGGTGTCTCAAACTGAAGAAGGTGATCTTCGGGTATCAGTTGATCCAGATAAACAATCTGCTACATGTGCACTTTGCCTATAGTCTGAGGGCAGAGACCGGATTACCGGCTCTGCCCGTTTCAGAAATGATATCTTCTCTATTATCTGTTCTTGAACTCAGGAGCTCTCTTTTCCAGGAATGCAGCCATTCCTTCTGTCTTGTCCTCTGAGCTGAATGCAGCAGTGAATGTTTCGATTTCGAATTTGCTTGCTGACTTCATATCCATATCGTAGCCGTTGTTGATTGCAGTCTTGGCAGTTCCAACAGCGATAGGAGCCTTGGAAGCGATAGTCTTGGCAAGCTTTTCTGCTTCTGCGATAAGCTCTTCAGGAGCAGCAATCTTTTCGCAAAGACCGATTCTGTAAGCCTCTTCAGCGTTAATCATTTCAGCTGACAGGATTAAGTACTTAGCCATTCCCTTACCAACAAGTCTTGCCAGTCTCTGAGTTCCGCCAAATCCAGGAATGATTCCCAGACCAACCTCAGGCTGACCGAATTTTGCCTTTTCGGAAGCGATTCTGATGTCGCATGCCATTGCAAGCTCGCAGCCGCCGCCAAGAGCAAATCCGTTAACTGCAGCGATTACAGGCTTTTCGATGTTTTCGATAAGGTTCATGACCTTGTGTCCCATCATCATCATCTTACGGCCGCCGATAGGGTCTAACTGGTGCATCTGAGCGATATCAGCGCCTGCAACGAAAGCTTTTCCTTCACCTGTTACGATTACAGCTTTAACTTCATCATCGCATTCAATCTTTGTGAATACGTCGAATAGCTCTGTCAAAACGTCCATGTTAAGAGCATTCATAGCCTTAGGTCTGTTGATTGTAACTGTTCCGATACCTTCGTTGACTTCAAATTTAATATTCTCGTACATTTCTATAACTCCTTTTCTAACGGCATTGCCGAATTATCTCATTGTTAAAATTGTAACATTTGATTGGCATTAAATCAAGTCCATAGTTTGAATAACCAGAAGCTGACCCTCTTCCAGAGAAATCTCCGCATACTCTCCCAGAATCTCATTGCTGACACCAAGAGAGGTGTTGTTTGGAAGCTGGAAGTGATTCAGAGGATATTTCACACCGCTTGCTGATACGCCGCGGCACAGACCTCCGTAGGCAATAAGTCCCAGGTATTTGTAAGGCCCTTTGTGAACTGTCATCGCGCCGGGTTCCAGCATGCTCACACGGTTTTGACCGTCAAGGAGGCATATAGATGAGGTGAGGGGGGTGAAACGAGCCAGCATGCCGATGTTTCCCATGGTGTGGTCGAACCGTCCGCCCAGTCCGCCCAGAACGGTGAGATCATCAAAACCCTCAGACACCGCAAGCTCGAGAGCCGCCTCGGTATCTGTCATATCTTTCTCCATTGGAAGCCTGATGAGTCCGTCGAACACACTGCTGTCGCAGCCTGATTTTTGTGGTATGTCCATGGAGTCATAATCTCCGATAAGATGAGTAGGGGATATTCCAAGCTTCTCGGCAATGAGAAGTCCCGCATCTGCACAGATGACTGCATCGAAATCATCAGGATTCAGACTTATATTTTCTATATGTTCAACATAAGATGTAATAACGAGTGCTTTTGACATAATTCCTCCCGCACTAAGTTGAATTTTTACAGATATTATTATATAATCAAAGACGATACTAATATTTACATTATTAGATTCTAACACTAAAAACATAAGGGGGCAAGTTTTGATGTATAGTAACGTTGTTAGAGAAACATCGTCCGAGATAAGAGCGCTGGCACGCAGAGCACTTAAGGGCAACTGGGGAAATGTTTTCCTTGGAGTGTTCGTTTTTTATCTTTTAATGAATACCGTGCCGGAACTGCTGGACAGTGTTTTTTCATTTAATAAAGCCGTTTCCAACGTAAATGTTATGGAAATGCTGGAAAGCGGTTCAATTGAATCATTTACAGATGCAGTTGAAGCCAGTGGCATGGATATGGGAACCAGCGTTTCGGGTCTGTATTCGCTTGCGCTGTCAGGTGCATTCGGTGTAGGAATGTGCAGCTTCATGCTTGCTTTTTTCAGAAAGAATGAGATTAAAGCAGGGTATATTTTCAACGGATTTGAATGCTATCTGAAGACTCTGGCACTGACACTTCTGGTTGCACTGTTCACATTCCTGTGGTCACTGCTTTTCATTATACCAGGTATAATAGCAGCTTTCAGGTACAGTCAGGCATTCTATATTCTTGCAGATGACCAAAGCAAGGGAGTAATGCAGTGTATAGAGGAATCCAAGAGAATAATGACGGGTAACAAATGGAAGTATTTCTGCGTGAACCTTTCCTTTATCGGATGGTACATTGTTGCAGGTCTTGCATCAGGGCTTATACTTACAATGCTGAGTTTATTCACAGTTCCGATTGGAATTAGCATAATAACAGTCCTGGCTGAGGTTGTTGCAGCAATCCCCGTTGTATTCCTTTTTTCATATGTCCAGACAGCATGTACAGCATTCTTCGACCTGGCGTCAGGAAATCTCATTGCAAGGCCGTCACGTCCGGATGCAATAGAGGTTGAGCCTGTCAGTGTAGAAACTGAAAACATTGACAGCAGCGAAAGGAACTAATAAATAAGATATTAAAGAAACATCGACCTGATCCCGAGCCTGTATGTTTGCAATACGCGGTTCGGGATTATCTTTTTTTGACGGCTGTTTGAATTTCAAATAGAACCCGCACCCGACTTTTAACATAGTATATTTATGAAAAGGGGGTGAAAAAAATGTCTGAAACACGTCACTATTTCCCTGGAAATAATACGCCGGAGGGCTTTTTCTCATATTACAGATATATCCTGACCCAAAGAGAAGCAAACAAAATCATATGTATCAAGGGCGGACCGGGAACAGGAAAATCAACTTTTATGAAGGCTGTTGGAAGCAGGCTGGAGAAAAAAGGGCTGAATATAGACTATCTTCACTGTTCGGCTGACGCAGAATCACTTGACGGCATAGTGCTGAAGGATGAAAAAATCGCATTAATTGACGGAACCAGTCCTCATGTAATAGATCCGATAACTCCGGGAGCAGTAGATTCAATAATCAATTTCGGTGATTTCTGGAAGGCTGATGGTTTCTGTGACAAGAAAGAAGAGCTGATCACTGAAAGTGAGGAATGCAGCCACTGGTATGCAGTCGCATATAACTATTTATCAGCGGCAAAATGCATCTATCAGTCTCTGGAAAAAATCAACAATGACTGCATGGAAATCTCTGAAATATATAAAATTGCTTCAGATATTATAGAAAGAGAGTATAGGGAGTATGACATTTCATATAAATCCGGTAGAATCAAGAAGTTCTTTGCAACTGGAATAACGCCGGACGGAACCGTTTCCTATGTAAAAACTCTTCTTCATAGTCTTGAAAAAGTGTATCTGATTAACGTGCCCGAAGGGTACGGCAACAGCAGCTTTATGAGTATTCTCATGGAGGGAGCAGTCTACAGGGGCTTTGATGTTGAATGCTTCTACTGTCCTATGGAACCGCAGAGCAAGGTGGAGCACATCATTGTGCCGGAACTGTCCCTCGCATTTGTAACCACGAACAAGTGGCATGATCTGGAGGCATGGGAACTGACTTCCCCGGATATCACCATGATAGACGTATGCGACTACAGAAATGCGCTTTACATTGAGAAAAACAGGTCGACTATGCAGCGGCTGTCGAAAATCTACAGCTTTTTGATAGGAGAGGGCATCAAAGCTCTCAAAAATGCGAAAGAAAAGCATGACATAATTGAGAGTCAGTATGTTTCAAATATGGATTTTGAAAAAATCGATGAATTAGCTGAAAAGGTCATTGCAGACATAGATAAAGGTATAGTATAATCAGATTGATTGTTATAGCATAGATAAGCGAGGAAAAAAGATTGAATTTACAAGCTGTGTTAAGTATGCTCGGCGGAGTTGGACTGTTCCTGTACGGTATGAAGCTGATGGGGCAGTCTCTTGAACGTTTTGCCGGCGCAAAGATGGAGAAGACCTTAGAACGACTTACGAGCAACAGAGGAAAGGGAGTTCTGCTGGGAGCCGGTGTTACTGCGGTAATCCAGAGTTCATCAGCAACCATTATTATGGTAATCGGTTTCCTGAATGCAGGAATCATGAGACTAATGCAGGCAGTCCCTGTTATTATGGGTGCCAATATCGGTACTACTGTTACGGCGCAGATTCTGAGACTTGGTGATATCGACAACGATAATCTTCTGCTGCAGATGCTGAAACCTGTGTCATTTGCACCTATATGCGTTGTTGTCGGTGCCTTTGCCATCCTGATGGCCAAGAAGAGCAAGACCAGGGATAAGGCAGGAATTGCAGTAGGTCTCGGAATTCTGTTTATCGGAATGAACATGATGGAGTCAAGTTTTAAGCCTCTGGCAAGCTCGCCCGAGTTCATGAACCTGTTTCTGGTGCTTACTAATCCTGTACTTGGCATTCTGGCAGGTATGGCTGTCACAGTTCTTCTTCAGAGCTCTTCAGCATCAGTCGGTGTGCTGCAGGCAATGAGTACAACAGGCGGAATAACATTTGCCATGGCGGCTCCAATAGTAATTGGTCAGAACATAGGTAAGTGCGTGACTGTGATGCTTGCAAGTATAGGTACAAATAAGAATTCCAAGAGAGCCGTATGTATAGATGTATGCATGGCACTGTTTGGGGCAGTGATTTTCCTTGTTTTGATATACGGATATCAGGCAGTTGTAGGCTTCAGCTTCTGGGATGAACCGGTTAACCGTGGTAGAATCGCGGATTTCCATACGCTGTTCAACCTGGGAACGTGTATTTTCATGCTTCCGTTTGTCAACTTCCTGATTGCACTGTCTGAGAAGATCGTCAAGGATAAGGGCGTAAATAAGATTGAAGAAGAGCTTTCTTTACTGGATCCAATTTTTGTAAAATCTCCGGGTGTTGCACTTGGTCAGTGTCAGAAGGTTATGACTACCGTTGCAAGCACTGCAATGGAAAACTACAAGCTGGCTACAGACTGCTACATGGAAGGATTCAGTGACGCTAAGGCTGCAAAGGTGAGAGAAAACGAAGATTTTCTTGATAAGAGTGAAAGTGCTCTTGGCGAATATCTGATAAAAATTACCGAGCAGCATCTGTCACCTGAGGATAACAGACTTGCAACTGAGTTCATGCACACCATCGGCGATTTCGAAAGAATCGGCGACCACTGTAAGAACCTGCTTGAAGTAGCTGAATATAACAATGAAAATGGTGTTACATTCTCCGAAAATGCACAGTTTGAGCTCAGATGCATCGGCAATGCTGTTGATGAGATTCTGACCATGGTAGGTGAGTCATATACAGAGGGAGCGACCAGCGTGGTAAACAAGGTTGTTACCTTAGAGGATACCATTGACGAGCTTGTTGATATTCTGAAGGCTCACCGTATACAGCGTCTGATGGGAGGATATATGTCTGCGGACGCAGGTATTTCCTTCGTTGAAATTCTTGGTAATATGGAAAGAATCGCAGACCACTGCGTGAACGTTTCCACTCAGGTTCATCAGAGACTTAACAACACGATATCTGATCCACATGAAAGTGCAGAAAGATTTACAAATTCAGAGGAATACAAGGAGCTTATGCAGTACTACGGACAGAGATACATTGATCCTGTTTTAGACAGAACCAGCAGCAGGTAAATAGAGGTAATAGAAAAGAGTGTGCAGATTGATGACATCATGCACACTCTGTTTTTTTACTCTGTCAGTTTTGATATCCGGTTACATAAACATATGCTCCACGAAAATCTTCAGACCCAGGAGAACCAGTATTGCCCCGCCGGCAAGCTCTGCCTTTGATTTGAAACGCAGACCGAAGACGTTGCCTATCTTTATGCCGGCCGCCGAGAAGATGAAGGTTGTAATTCCGATTGTGGAAACGGCGAAGATAACGTTTACGTTCAGAAAGGCGAAGGTAACACCTACAGCCAGTGCGTCTATGCTTGTGGCAACAGCCATGAGGAACATAGTCTTTGCACCGAAGGAATCCTCAACCTCTTCTTCATCATCACCGAATGCCTCCTTGATCATGTTCAGGCCGATAAAAGCCAGCAGGATCAGCGCAATCCAGTGGTCAAATCTCTGCACATAGGACGCGAATGTGCTGCCCAGCAGATAGCCTATTAAAGGCATCAGAGCCTGAAAACCTCCAAACCATATTCCGGCAAGTGCCATATGTTTGATTTCCAGTCTTCTGACCGAGAGCCCCTTGCAGATAGATACGGCAAAAGCGTCCATCGACAGGCCTACAGCCAGAATAATAAGTTCAGTTATACCCATAGTCCCATAATACTCCTTATCTTTATAATTTATCCGTTAGTGTGATATTTTCTGTATTACTTTTTTAAAATCGTCAGGAAGGGGAGCCTCCAGTTCAAGGCGTTTTCCTGTTACAGGGTGATTGATTGAAAGTCTGTAGGAATGAAGAGCCTGTCTGTCTATCAGTTCAGGATGTTCTCCTCCGTATAGAAAATCACCTACCAGAGGGTGTCCGATATGAGACATATGTACACGAATCTGATGTGTACGGCCGGTCTCCAGAAGAAGTTCCACCATGGTATATCCCTTATTCGATCCGTCTTCATTTCCTGCCGGATAGCGCTCCAGAACCCTGACGTGGGTGACAGAAGGGTAACCGCCTTCCATCATAACGGCTCTTGCAACATTTTCCGGGTCAGGTCTTCCGATAGGAAGGTCTATAGTAAATTCGTCTTCTTTTACGATTCCGTTTACAATTGCCTTGTAACGCTTTTCTGTCGTCTTCGCTTTCATCTGCTTCGTAACCTCATCCTGAGCATGAGAGTTCTTCGCAATGATAAGAAGGCCTGTTGTATCCATATCCAGACGATTGACAAATCTTACCTTGAATGCCTGACCGGTTTTTTCCATATAAGTCATCAGCCCGTTTGCAATGGTGTGACTTGGATGACCCTTGGTGGGGTGAACCGTTACCCCCGGCTGCTTGTTGATTATAAGCAGATCATCATCCTCGTAGACAGGGTAGATGGGGATGTCTTCAGCCGGAAAGTCGCTTTTTTCCTCCGGAAGATTAACTGAGATCTCATCTCCGATTTTGGGAGTAATCCATCCGGCAACCTCTTCACCGTTAAGAAAAACCAGATGCTGGTATTTCAGCTTGGAAAGAAGCCTTGACGAAAAGCTGAAACGCCTGCGGATAATAGTTTTAACAGGTAAATCTTTGTCTTCTTCAGTTACGATATATCTAAATTTTGCCATAGTAATAATATGTTATAAGAATTTACTCTTAACCTTTCTCCAAAAATCGTAGTTTTCAAATCGCATTAGATTGACTGAAACATCAGAAAAACCAACTTCAATTTCCTCGACATCGTCATATTCTACACTGAATCCGTCATTTACCACACAGATCGTGTGCTTCCGGTCCTGCATATCAGGAACAATCTGCAGAGACAGATCGGAAGGCAGGAGAATGCTCGATGTAAAAGAACGGTATGCGGTGGTGTTCATAGGTGCAATAGGTGTAACCTGAAGAACCTCAAGCCTCGGGTCTACGATACTGCCGCCAAGGGAGTAGTTGTAGGCCGTGCTTCCGGCAGGGGTTGCTATCAAAACTCCGTCACCGCTGAATCTTTCAATAAAGTTTCCGCCAATGGAAATATTGAGGTGAATGGAGTAGGTTGCATTGCCTCTTATCAGAACCTCGTTGATGCCGAGATGCTCGTGAATGCCGTCCATGCATTTAACATTCATCTGAACAGTAGAAAGCTTCTGAAGGGTGTATCTGTCCTGACTGTAGTTGAATATGAAATCATCCAGCATATTAGGTGAAATCTCCTGAAACAGTCCAAGGTGTCCCGTGTTGATTCCTATTATGGGCATAGGAGGGAAGCTGAATTTGTGCATCGCTTCAAGGAAGGTACCGTCACCGCCTATACAAACCATCAGATCTGCATCCTCGCGGTAATTCTGGCAGATGGTGTAACCGCTTTTGTCCAGTTTTTTTCTCAGTTGTCTTTCTGTAAGTCTGCTTGAATCGCTCTCGTTGGCGAATATAAATATTTTCTTGCTCATAACTTAGTTATTCTATAATAATTCTTCCAATTCTTCAACAAGGTTTTTGAAAGTTTCCATCGCGGCAATAACAGGTTCCTTTCTGCTCATGTCAACGCCTGCAATCCTGAGCAGCTCAACAGGATAGTCACTGTCTCCTGTAGTGAGAAACTTAAGGTATGCATCTCTTGCAGTGTCACCTTCATTCAGTATCTTAGATGAGATGGCTGCCGCAGCACTGTATCCGGTTGCGTACTGATATACATAGAAGCTCCTGTAGAAGTGCGGAATACGCGCCCATTCATATTTTATATATTCATCTTCCGTGAGGGCAGGACCATGATACTGGTTGTTCAGTCTGTTGTATGTGTCACACAGCCATTCTGCAGTAAGACTTCCTCCTTCGGCGACATACTGATGAGCCAGCTGTTCAAACTCGGCAAACATTGTCTGTCTGAACAAAGTAGTTCTGAATTCCTCTATATGATAATTGATAAGATACTTTTTCATTTCAGAATCAGTCTCGTTATCAATCAGGTATTGCATGAGAAGTGATTCGTTCACTGTAGAAGCAACCTCTGCAGTAAAGATAGAATGGCTGCCGTATGTGAACGGCTGTGTCTTCCTGGTGTAGTAGGAGTGCATGGAGTGACCCATTTCGTGTACCAGTGTAAAAACGTCCTTTAGAGTGTCTGAGTAGTTCAGCAGAATATAAGGATAGCTGTCGTATGAACCGAAGCTGTATGCACCGCTTCTCTTTCCCTCATTTTCATACACGTCGATCCAGCCTGATTTTGCGCCGCTTACAGCCTGATCCGTATATTCTTTACCAAGAGGAGAAAGTGCCTTCTCCATAATACTAACAGCCTCATCAAAAGGTACAGTCTTCTTTGGAATATCCACAAGCGGAACGTATATATCGTGCATCTTCAACTCTTCCACACCAAGAACCCTCTTACGAAGTTCCATATATCTGTGCATAACAGGAAGATATTCATGAACTACATCAATTAGATTATCGTAAACCTCTTCCGAAATGTTGCCGCTGAACAGAGCTGCTGCTCTTGCAGAATCATATTTTCTTATCTTTGCACCCACGACGTCTGTTTTCACGTTATAGCTGTATGCTGTAGAGATAGTGTTTATAAGAGCCTTGTAGCTGTTATACATGCTGCGGTATGCATCCTCTCTTACGCGGCGGTTTCCCGACTCCATAAGAGAGATATAGTTTCCGTGTGTAAGTGTAACCTCATCTCCGTCTTCATCGGTTACAGTACCGAACTTCATATCTGCATCGTTAAGCATGGAGAATATTGAATCAGGTGCATCAGTTACTTCGTTTATCTGGGCCAGAATCCTTTCCTCTGCATCGCTGAGAATGTGTTCTTTTTTTCTGATGAGATCCTGGATAACGAATCTGTACTGCTTCAGGGACGGTTCTTCATCCACATACTTCATAAGAGTTTCAGAAGATGCACCAAGGACTTCAGGGGTGAAGAAGCTGAGTGATGCTTCCACCTTTGCAATGACTGAGCTGACCTTATCGGCTCTTGCCTGTGATGCTGCAAGGGTTCTGTCTTCATCAAGCTTCATCTGTGCGTAAACATAGGCTCTCTCCAGCTTCTGCCAGATTGAATCCTTGTCTTTGAATGCCGCTGCCAGAGTTTTAGCATTTTCCGTAAGTCTTCCCTGATATTTATCAAAACCATCAGCCATGGATAACACTGTGTCGATGTCATTGTTCCATGCTGTATCGTCAGCATACATTTCTTCTATTTTCCATTTGAACGCACGGTCTGTTTCGTTTCTCTTTTTTAATTTTCTGTTTCCCATTTTTACCTCCGTGTAGTATAATATTTGACGTATATTAGTATAACACAACAGAGGGGATAAAAGTAATGGAACTTGAACAATTGTATGATTTTCTGGACATCGAACACGGTGGACAGTTTGAATATTTTGAAAACTTTGCGGATCTTGTGGAAACCTCTGCAGAGATAGAAGATGATGTGCTGTATGAGCTGATTAAAGAAGTTGAATTAAAGACTTTTGCTGAGCTTGCAGAGAGCTATTTTTATGAAACCCTGGAGAGTGTACCGGGGGATCAGATAGACTTCTATAATCTTCTTGAGAACATTAAAAGAACACTTATAGGCCTCTCAGAAACGGCCTGTGGCGAAGAGAAGGATCAGACTCTTGTAAAGCTGGCCGATGAACTTAACAGATTCCGAAGATGGTTTACGGGTGATGCTCTGGTCGAGTGCAGAGATGTGATGACCGGAAAAACGGAGTTTATGACTGTCAGAGACGCGCTGACTGCCTCCAGACTGGAGAAGCTTACCAGGGATGAACATCTTTTCGACTTCAGCCGTGCCACTGATTATCCTATTGAAGAGTATATAATGACCCTCGCTGACCTTGTCGAATAAGAGAATAATGTTAACCAAAGAAGCAGACCCTGCATATTATAGATTATAAAATAAGGAGGTCTGTTATGGGAGATTTTAATGATTGCTGTGAACCAAGCTGCTGTGAACCCAGATGCTGCTGCGAACCGAGATGCTGCTGTGAGAGTAAAAGTGACAACAGCTTTGGTATAATTATTTTACTTATTGTGCTGCTGCTTCTGTTCAGCAACAATGATAAAGATTGTGGAGGTCCTTTCAGTGGACTGTTTTAGCAGATAAAGAGCGCGTAAGAGCTCTTTTAGCTGATTTGCCATAATCGATGGAATGTCATGACACAAACGAGGGGGATAAGAGTGAATAAGAACGAATATAAGACAGGCATAATTTCTGCGTTTTCATGTAACCTTCTTTGGGGATTTCTTCCACTGTACTGGAATGCACTGAAGCCTATAGAATCGTCAGTAATAATATTCTACAGAATAGTTCTGATGGCAATAATATGCTATGCTGTTACTGCTTTTACCATGAGGAAAAAGAACGTATTTCAGCCGATGGTTGAGAGCAGGAAAACTTTTTTTACATACATAGCTGCAGGTGTGGTAATCACTGTTAACTGGAGCATATACATCTGGGCAGTAAATGCCGGTTTCGTTATCCAGACAAGCATGGGATACTTTCTGGAGCCTTTGATTGTCTGTCTGTTCGGAGTTATTTTTTATAAGGAAAAAACAAACAAGTGGAAAAAAATAGCCATATGCTTTGCTTTTGCGGGGATGCTTGTTATGGTCGTTGGCTACAGAGAAATACCTTTGATTGCCGTGAGCCTGGGACTGTCATTTGCCATTTACAGCGCAATCAAAAAGAGTATATCTATCCACCCGCTCCAGTCTCTGTTATTTGAGACTATTGCAATTGCTCCTTTTGCACTTGCTGTAATCGTGTACATGGAGATAAAAGGGATAGGTGGACTTCAGGTAGGAGGATATCACTACGTCCTGCTCATGTTTGCAGGACTGTGTACTGCTGTTCCACTGGGACTGTTCTCATACGCAGCAAATAAAATTTCACTTGTTACTATAGGAATCTGTGAATACATTTCACCGTCAATATCGCTTATACTTGGAATTTTCGTTCTGAATGAGCCATTTGATATTATACAGCTGGCAGCATTTGCAGTTATCTGGATTGGACTTGTATTCTTTACATATGGGGAAAGGTTAGAATATTGCGAAACGATAAAAAAACTAGAGGATTAACTTACATAAACGTTGCATCCCTTTACGTGGGCACAATAATGGGCGCAGGCTTTGCATCCGGACGTGAAGGATGGCAGTTTTTCGGCGTATTCGGCATGAAGGGCTATGCAGGGCTGATTATTGCCACTGTACTTTTTGCCGTACTCGGAATGATAATAAGCTATATCGCAGCGACCAGGGGCACTGATGATGTGGCAACCATAATTATGGGAGAAAAGCATCCCGTTATCGGCAAGGTATTTGCAACATGTATTTCGCTGATGCTTTATCCGGTTATTATTTCCATGTCAGCAGCAGGAGGTTCATTTCTTAATCAGCAGTTTGGATTTCACAGAGCCGTTGGAGCTGCTATTATAATATTTCTTGTTATAATAACCATAATCGGAGACTTTGAAAGAATTTCCAAAGTATTCAAAAAAATAGTTCCTGCACTATTTATAATAGATGTGGGGCTTTGTATAATAGTTTCATTCTCAGATATCGGACAAAGCGGAGCAACAGAAGGCTTTGCCGTGAGCAACATGGCACCTAACTGGCTGATTGCCTCTATAATATTCGTTACATATAATGCCATTGCACTGGCACCGCTTCTGGGAACATCGGCAATTAATGCAAAGGACAGAAAGAATGCTGTGCTTGGAGCAGGACTGGGAGGTCTGCTTCTTGGTATTCTGACCATAGTACTTGTAACAGCATTAAGAAAGGACATGGCTTTTTCAGACAGCATGGATTTGCCTATGCTTGCATATGCAGCAAGGATAGGCAAGCTTGCAAATATTCTGTTCGGAGGTGTCCTGTTTGCTGCAATTTATTCGGCGGCTACAAGCGTTTTTTACGGCTTCACTGTTATGATTCCGGAAGGCCCGAAGAAAAAGCCGATTATTGTCGCAACCACACTTCTGGGATTTCTTGGAAGTCTGACCGGCTTCAAGGTAATTGTTTCATTCCTGTATCCTTTTGAAGGATATATAGGCCTTGTGATTATAGCCTGTATAGTTATTAATTTTTTCAGTACTCTCAAGGAGGAAATTACAAAGGACAAAAAATTGAACAAAGAATTTTCAAGCACGATATACGTTGATTTTCCTGAGCATGACCGTTTCGGATATCCTGATAACATTGTGAGAGTAACTGCCGGATTCGGCGGCGAATCACTGCTCATACTTGGAGAGGAAAAGACGGCTCTGTATGATTGTGGTATGGCTTACTGTCACAAGGGTCTTATGGATAACATACACAATGCGCTTAGGGATCATGGCAGAGAAAAAATAGATTATGTGCTTATTTCACATACACATTATGACCATATAGGGGCGCTGCCGTATATTCTTGAGGAATATCCGGATACTGTTGTATGCGGAGCAGAGAAAAGCAAATCCGTATTTAAAAGCGAAGGTGCAAGAAAAACAATGAAAAGACTTGGGGAAGCGGCAAGAGATATCTTTACCGGCTCCGGTGAACCGATTACGACAGAGGGCCTCAGAGTCGACAGAATTGTAAAAGACGGTGATGAAATCAGTCTTGGAAAGAATCAGTACATCAGGGTTCTTGAAACCAGGGGGCACACTGACTGTTCACTGACTTATGTACTTGAGCCTGACGGTATTATGTTTGCCTGTGAAAGCACAGGTGTTCTAAGAAGTCCTGAGCTTATGCATACAGCTGTACTGAAGAACTTTGATGATACACTTGAATCTGCAGATAAGTGCGACGCCTACGGTGCGAAGCATATAATCGGTCCGCATTACGGCATAGTTCCGGACAGCTTTGTGGACAAATATTTTAAAATGTATAAATCCTCTGCCGTTGAGGAGAGGGATTATATACTGTATTGGTATGACCGGGGATTGAGTTTTGATGAACTTATGGCAAAATATGAAGAAAAATACTGGTCAGCGGAGAGAGGAAAAGCTCAGCCAAAGCCTGCATTCCTGGAAAATGCAAAATATACAATAAAACACATAGTGGAGGTTTATAGGAAATGATGGACTTATTACTGGTAAACGGTCAGTACCCTGATTATGATAAGGGTGAAATGGTAAGAGGCAATATCGGTATCGAAGGAGGAAAAATTGTATATATAGGCGATGAAACTCCTGAGGCAGCTAAAACTGTTGATGTTGACGGACATGTTGTATCTCCCGGATTTATCGATATCCATATGCATGAGGAAAAATTCCAGAGTGAAGGAGACAAGTATGTTATCGCTCAGATGATGCTTGAAATGGGTGTAACAACTGCTGTGGGAGGAAACTGCGGTCTGCAGAATCAGGATCTTTCATACTTCAAGGAAACTATTGAGAGAATGGGCGGAAGTCCGATAAACTACATAATGCTTGCAGGCTACAATCAGTTCAGATATCAGCTTGGAATCGGAAGATATGAAGAGGCAACTCAGGAACAGAGAGATGAGATAAGAAAGCTTCTTAAAAGAGAACTTGACGAAGGAGCATTCGGCGTGTCCTTCGGAATTGAGTATGACCCTGGCATCACGTATGATGAAATGCTCTATGCAGCAGGCGTCAGTGACGATCCGAATCTGATTATGGCTGCACACTACAGAAATGACTGCATTAACGATATTGAAAGCATTAACGAGATGATTAAATTTGCTGAAGAAATTCCGATGAAATTCCAGATTTCTCATCTGTCAAGCTGTTCAGCAATGGGATTTATGGAAGAATCACTCAAGGCTATAAATGAGGCTATGGAAAAGAATCCTAGACTGAACTATGATACATATCCATACAACGCATTCTCAACTCTTATGGGTTCAGCAGTGTTTGAGGACGGGTGCTTCGAGGACTGGAAGAAGGACTACAGTGACATTCTTCTGACTGATGACCCTTATAAGAATGTAAGATGTGACAAGGAAATCTTCGAAAAAGTAAGAGAGGAATATCCTGAAATGCTTGCAGTTGCTTTCGTTATGAATGAAGATGAAATTGCTGCGGCTATTGCAAACAAATACGGCATGGTTGCCAGCGACGCAATTATCACTAATGGAAACGGTCATCCCAGAGCTGCGGGCACCTTCCCGAGAGTACTTGGTAAATATGTAAGAGAGGATAAGGTCCTTCCTCTGATTGATGCACTGAGAAAGATGACTCTTGAACCTGCCAGAGTACTCGGGCTGGGAAATAAAGGTGTAATCAGAGTAGGTGCTGATGCGGATATTACTGTATTCAATCCGGACACCATTATTGATGGCGCTACTTTCCAGGATCTGCATATCCAGCCGGAAGGTATCGACTATGTATTTATTGGCGGACAGATGGCAACAGAGGGTAAGACAACTGTAAACGGAAGACTTGGAAAATTCATCAGTTATAAGTAATTTAAGGAGATCAGTATGAATTACATCGAGATAAAAGAAGCAATAGCTTCAAAAATTGCAGAATATAAGGACAAGATGATTGCGCTGAACAACGATCTTTTCGATAATCCGGAAATTTCGGGTGAAGAGTATGAATCATCAAGAAAGATTGTTGAACTGCTAAAATCAGAGGGATATGAGACTGAATATCCCTTTGCCGGCCTAGACACAGCCTTTAAGGCAGTTTACGGATCTGACAATCACAGGTATAAGGTGGCAATAATGACTGAATACGATGCACTTCCTGAAATAGGACATGCATGCGGACACTGCCTGTCTGCAGCAATCAGTCTGCTTGCCGGAGCTGCCACAAGAGATCTTCAGGATCAGCTTGATACGGATATTCACATTATCGGAACTCCGATTGAAGAGACAGACGGGGCAAAAGTAAGAATGGTGGAAAACGGAGTTTTTGACGGTTATGACATGGCTATAATGGTACATCTGTACAATTATAATCTTGTAAAGCCTAAGCTTCAGGCTCTCGCATCCGATCTTTACACCTTCCATGGCAAGGCAAGTCATGCATCCTCTGCACCATGGGAAGGAAGAAACGCTTTCAACGCTGCTCAGCTTATGTTCCACGCAACTGACATGATGAGACAGCACGTTAAACCGGGTGTTCAGATTCACGGAATTATCAGAAACGGAGGGGAAGCACCTAATATTGTACCGGAACTGGTTACAGCAGAAGTATATGTTCGTGCACTGGACAGAGACATTCTTGCCGATGCACTTGAAAGAGTGGATGATTGTGCTAAGGGCGCTACAATTGCAACGCAGACAACCTATGAAAAGGAGCCTACAGCTGCAACATATGATAATCTGAAATCAAATGCATCAGGTGAGGCTGTGCTTACAGAAATCTTTGACGAGCTTGAACTTCCACTTAACGGGGATCCGGACAAGATTTTCGGTTCATCAGACTGTGGAAACGTAAGCTATGTATGTCCTACCTTCCACCCTTGTCTTCAGGTGTCAGACCACGATACTGCAATTCATACGAGAGGCTTTGCTGAGTGTATGAAGACAGAAAGAGCATATGATTGCCTGGAAAAGGGAGCAATGATTATCGCCCTTCAGATTGCGAAAATCTTCAGCGACGAAGAGAAGATTGCAGCTATGAAGAGAGATTTCGAAAAATAAGAATTACAGTTAAAAAGTGAATGAGAGTCCAGACCCGGTCTGAACTCTCATTATTAATGTTCAGTTTTAACGGTTACTCATCTTCTCGGCATTGGCCTCTGTGGCCTGTCACATTCCTTTGGCTCGCAGCTGTCATCACTGTGATTGCATTCGGCATGCTGACAGCATTTCAATTCCGAAGGGAACAGTTCAGGGAAACTGCAGCTGATATGGCTCTGCTGAGTTGGTGCGTTCAGATAACCTGTTGACAGTACGCACAGCTGAACCGGAGCAACAATTTTCTTCTCACATGTCAGACAGATGGCCACAAGCAGGTTGCCGAACACCTGACCGCAGCTGTCTACTGATAAATCTCTGCCGCAGTTGTTTGTAGCGAGTCTTGCCTCACAGGATGAGTTGCAGAATTCAGTAAACCTTGGCAGAAATACAGCCTCATTCATTGACGGCACGCAGATTTCGAAGAAATTTGTCAGAATCAGAGGATGGTCACGAGTTGTAATGTTAACATCTGTACAAACAGTAAATATCTGCTCACTTCCGCAGCTGTCGCACAGAAGAAGGTCTATTTCGATTGAAACATCACCATGGACTGCAACATTATGCGTTCCAAAAACAGGGGTACTCCTGCACGGTTCGTCACAGCCCGAGCTTTCGGCATACACTATTCTTTCTGAATATGTACCGTCTGCGCCTACAACCTTTACGTAGTTCCCCTTGCTGTCCTGCAGGAAAGATGCACCTGAAATGCTTGTGTCCACATCAAGAGTAAAGTTTCTCTCATCATCAATATCTGACGGATTGAAAAAACGTCTGCACCTTATATCCACAACTCTTTTTATTCTGTGTCCGCAGGGGATGCAGGGTCTGAACTTATGATCGCTGAATGTTCTCATGCCCTGCATGTTAAACTTTACGGCATCAAATACCTGCTGAACATATATAGGAGTCGTGTTAACGTTATCTGGAATCATAGACTTATATACCTCCTTAACAGTATAGATAATCTTTCGTGATATATATATGAATTTTCGACGTCATGTGTTACAATACAGTGGTAATAAAAACAGACTGAAAGGCATCTTGAAAAAATATATGGAGATAAGAATTGTAAGCAAAAGCGGGATTATCCCTGAGTATAAGACACCGGGCTCTGCCGGTTTTGATATAACAGCGTTCCTTGAAGAGCCGGTAATCCTGAGACCGGGAGAACGAAGACTTATACCGACGGGGCTTTTTATGGAAATTCCCGAGGGCTATGAAGCGCAGGTGAGAGGAAGAAGCGGGCTGGCTCTGAAAAACGGCATAGGACTGGTTAACGGAATAGGAACCATAGACTCTGACTACAGAGGAGAAATAGGGGTCATTCTGATAAACTGGGGTCAGGAAGACTTTGTAATCAGCAATGGTGACAGAATCGCCCAGGTTGTAATCAGCCGATGCGAGCAGGCTGTTTTTCGAAGGGCTGATGAGCTTGGTGAAACTGAAAGAGGTGCCGGCGGTTTTGGACATACGGGGGTATAATTTATGCTTTATAGAGAGGATATAGAAAAAAGAGAAAATATGCTTCTTTCTGAGAAGGCGGTAAAATCTTCCCAGACCAGGGGCAGGGAGGTATATGAGGAGCCATGCGGCTTCAGGACGGAGTTTCAGAGAGACAGGGACAGGATTATTCATTCTAAGGCCTTCAGAAGGCTTATGCATAAGACGCAGGTTTTTCTTTCTCCGGAAGGGGATCATTACAGAACGCGTCTTACACACACTCTTGAGGTTAATCAGGTTGCAAGGACAATTGCAAGAAGCCTTAATCTCAACGAGGATCTTACAGAGGCTATCGCCCTGGGTCATGACCTCGGACACACCCCGTTCGGACACAACGGTGAGATGGTGCTCAACAGGCTGCATCCGGGCGGTTTCAAGCACAATGAACAAAGCCTGCGCGTTGCGGAGGTTCTTGAATGTACACCTAACAGGAGAGGAATGAATCTGACCTTTGAGGTAAGAGACGGAATAAAGAACCACACCGGAAACCTGCCTGCCGCAACTCTTGAGGGACAGATAGTAAAAATCAGCGACAGGATCGCATACATAAACCACGATATTGATGATGCAGTGAGAAGCGGGGTAATAACTCTGGATGACCTGCCTCGTTCAGCTTTGGAAATGTTCGGATACGGCCACAGAGAGAGAATAGACTGCATGGTTTCCAACGTTGTAGCCTTCAGTGACGGCAAGGACTTTGTCAGAATGGACGAGGAGCATACAGAGCAGCTGAATATTCTTCGCAGCTTTATGTTTGCCAATGTTTATAAGAGTGACAGGGTTAAGAAGGAGGAGGATCTCCTAAAGGTTGAGGTCGTAATCAGTTCACTTTATGAGCATTTTATCAGGCATCC
>JBJESZ010000007.1:0-22621 GCA_051883055.1 Emergencia sp. | reverse complement strand
AATACATTTACAAAAAGGATCGGGCAGACAACCTATGTTGTCCGATTCCATTACAGCGATGATGCAAGAGAGACCATGCAGGAGAAAATCAACCGGATGCTAGCTACAGAAGTCCGACGGCAGAAAGTTTGATAAACAAAGGAGAATATGGATACCGATTAACATGGAAATCATGAATAAAATGTAATATGCGTTAAGAATCTATATCGAAAGGTGTTGAATTGTAAATTCATATTTACGTTTTTTTTACAAGATGATGATAGCAAACTTCTCACTGAAGTGCTATACTAAGCCATATGGAGGAGTGGCTATGATTCTTAAGATATACTTGTTCTTATTAGGGATTCTGTTTTGTTCCTTTGGTATATATCAGTTTTTAGTCGGTAAGCCAACTATTTTGTCGAAAAATCTTTTGCGGAAATATAATCTAAATGAGCATTTCATAAAGATACATGGAATGCTATATACAATTGTAGGATGTGTCCTTTTGGGAATCTTACTTTTTTATTGTATGTCATCAAGGAATATTTATGTATTATATGTTGGATTGATTATTTTTGGTTTTTTTTATTGTATTGAACTACTATTAATTATCAAAAAGCAAAGAAATATAGATAAATTTCCAGTCGGAGAAGTTGGAAAAGGGTGTTTATTAATCTTATTCACAATTCTTATTGTTATATACTTCAGACCATTTCCGTTGTTTGATTTAGTAGAACATGCTGAAAAAATCCAAGTATCAATACAAGAATTAGGCATCGATGCTGGTAGTGATACCTATATTGATGAACCTGCTTTTGGTGTATTATCTCCAAAAGAAAAAGAAGACTTGATATCTGCTTCAAATCAATATAGTTATTACAGAAATCTATCCTCGTTCAAAGATGATGGTACAGTGAATAGGTTTCCAAATAAAATTTTAGTGTTAAATGTGGAAGAAAATGCAGATACAAAAGCGATTTTTATCACTTCCATGCGGGAAATCATCATAGATAATCATTCCTATACAATGCCAAATTCTTGGGAGTTTATAGATACTATTCAATCATTTTTGCAATGAAAAATGTTATTTTCTCTATATAAACAACTTGAAAAATCCAGTTTGTCGAATTGAAAACAGAATAAATGGTAAAAAGATTGAGTGTATGGTCGGATAATCTATACGCTCTATTTTTTTGCTTTATTAGAAAAAAGTGATGAAAAAACTATTGACATTTTGTTACTGGGGGCAGAAATCGATATTTTAGAGGCAAAGGTTATCATCCGTGAAACTGTAAATTACATACAACATTCAAAAAACAGAAACCAATATAACCAAAACGATGAATTAATATAAAGTGCGGTTTGTATTCGGAAAAAATATCTAATGTTGCTTATTAAATATGATGTATGTATCTGTGTGATTTGCTAAGATGAACAGGTTATAAGTGCGTTTGTTGGAGATTACTCCCAAATTGACCATGACACAGGATAGATGTGTTGTGGTCAATTTTTCAAAAATGATATAATTTAAGAAAATGCTGAATGGATTGTTAGGATTTTGCTTTTACTAACTATTCAATTGAAAAATGTACAAGGCTCTTGTTTACTAAATAATGGACTTTAATGAATAAGCTTTGGAGGTGTAGGAGAGTGTTTTATAAGGAAATAAATAATAAGGCATTTGGTGTTTTTGTTTCAGCAGTTTTGCGTAATGTAGCAGCTGAAAATGGGGCCACGTTAATTATAGATGCATCAATAGATTATAATGATAAGAAATCGCCTTATAGATTTGATGCAATTGCTGTTAAAAAATGTGAAGATCAAAAGAAAATGGCACTTTTTACATATATGTTTAATCTAAAACAATCTCGATATGATAAATTTTTAAGCCAAGTTGCAAATGTAAAGAAAAATTTAATCGATAGCAATACTACTGTTTTACCAATTATCGTAACTAATACTAATATAGCAACCTATTGTAACTTAGATTGCAAAATGAAGCTCCATGAAGAGGTTAAAATAATAGATAAAGAAACTATCAGCAGATGGATTGAAGAATATCCCATTGATTATTTAAATGCAATTAATGTTGGGCAAAGTTACGTTGGTGAATTTTCTGAGTCCCTGACTGCAAAGGATTTTGAAGAGAAACGGAAAAATAATATTAATGTTTTGCAAAATACTGTCCGAGCAAAAGATAATTTTGCGTTGGTATTAGGTGCGGGAGTTTCTGTGGAGCCTGAAGCAAAAACATGGGGTGAATTAATGAACGATATGTTTAATTCGGTTAATTCAAAGAAATTATTAGATAATAGGGATAAAATATGCAAAAAGGTCGGAACTACAGAATTAATATCGGCACAACTGTGCAAAGATGTCTATAATGACGATAAAGCATTCTTCTGGGAGTTGCATAATAGCATATATGCAAATAAACGTCCTTTGAATAAAAACTATTCTATCGATGCAATTGCAGAGTTGATAGGAAGATTTGAACAGAGAAGAAACTTTCGTGTTTTAACATATAATTTTGATGAGTATTTGGAGACGTATTTGAAAAGCAAAGGTATTGCTCATAATTCTTTATTTGACTGTGATTGTGAAGTAAATCAATTTGTTTCGATATATCATGTTCATGGTTTTCTGCCAGAGACGACGGCTAAAAGTAATCTGGAGAAGAGATGTTTAGATTCCATTTATTTAACTGAAGAAAGTTATAATAAATTATATAATCATCCATACAGCTGGCAGATAGCTACACAATTATCTTTCTTTAGAGAAAATGTTTGTTTGTTTGTAGGATGTGGATTGACGGATCCAAACATAAGACGATTGTTAGAAATTGCTTGCAATAAAAGTAAACCGCATTATGCAATTTTGAAAAAAGACTCAAACAGTAAAAAAGATTTAGCCGTTATAACCAAACATTTTTCTCGTATAGGTGTTGAAATCATCTGGATTGATGATTTTAATGAAATTAAAAGAATATTGGATGGATTATATTAAGGTTACTGCGATTACAGTGCATATTCCAGCAGAGTAGCGTGTTTCTCACGGAAACCCCTATCACCGTTGGCACAAATCGCATTTTTTTAATTTATAGTACCAAACTCCTGTAAGCGGGGCATTCATATTGCTGCTGACAGCCTAGGCCCTTACCCATATCTGAACTGTAATAAATGTAAATATGGGTAAGGGTCTGACATGTTGACCTGTTTTGCAGTCAAAACTGACAGATTATCAGCTGAATTTCGATCAAATTTCAGATTATTTACCGCCTTTTCTCCACCTTTTGGTACTGTGGACGAAAAAATCTCCAATTGTGCCAAATGTGATAGAATCGGTCCCCAGAACAGAATCTGAGCCCAAAAACAGAATCGACCCCCAGAACAGAATCTGAGCCCAGAACAGAATCTGGCCCCCAGAATAGAATCATCTCCTAGAAAAGCTCAGCCCTCATCTATCAGAAACTGCAGTAAACCTTGCCCGCCTTCAGCTTCACGCCCTTAAGCAGTGCCAGCTCTTCAACGGTTACCATCTGGTAGCCCATCTTTTTCAGCTTAGGTATTATGCGCTTAGATGCTACTGCTGTTGAATCGTGCAGATCGTGCATAAGAACTATATCACCGTCGGAGACGTTGCTGATTACCGAATTATATGTTGCGTTTGCATCGCGGGTTGCCCAGTCACGGGTATCTATGGACCACAGAATGATCGGCATACCTACACAGCTTCTGATTGTAGAACTGTTTTCACCGCCGGGAGTTCTGCAGATTGTAGGAGCAGTACCTGTTCTGCGTTTTATTGCGTTACTGCATTTATTCATCTGGCTTTTGATTCCTGAAGAGGAAAGTGTGCTCAGCCATGGATGAGAATAGGTGTGGCAGCCAATCTGGCAGCCTGCCTTTGAGGCGGTTTTGATAGAATCGGAATATGTGCCGGCTCTGTTACCCACAACGAAGAAGGTGGCAACCGCACCATTGTCCTGAAGAACCTTCACTATGCTCTTAGTTCCGTCAGCGGGACCGTCATCGTAGGTAAGGGCAACGGCCTTTTTGCTGCAGTATAGGATGCGCTGCACTCTGCCCTTGCTGTCTATGTTGTAAACTCTGCCCTTAGCAGCATCTTTTACCAGCCCCGTCATCATACGGCCGCTGGTTCTGTTGAAGAAATGCTTGTAATCCCCAACCTTATACAGACCCTTCAAAGCGGCACCGTTTTTCTTGCTGAAATAATATTTTTTTCCGTCAATTGTCTTCCAGCCCCTGTACATGACACCGGTACTCTTGTTGAAATAGTATTTCTTGCCGCCAAGAGTTCTCAGACCCTTTGCCATAACTCCATTTTTGGTGCTGAAGTAATATCTTTTTCCGTCTATGGTCTTCCAGCCCTTTACCATGATGCCGTTCTCATCGTAGTAGGTTACACTGCCGTCATCGCCATAGTGGAAGCCGGGCTCAGCCACCGGGTCAGCCGGATCAACAGGATCGGCAGGGTCAGTTGGAACCACAGGGTCAGCAGGGTCAGAAGGATCAGCAGGAATATCCACATCCACCGGTCCGTTTGGTTCTACATTTTCATAGTTATTTCCCAGTCCGGGTAAGGCACTGCCGGTACCGCCGTCCTCCGCAAAGCCCGGCACGGTAAAGGCAGCCACCAGGCACAGTGCGGTAAAAATCACAGTCAAACGTCTGAAAAGAGTCTTCATAGTCTCAGTCCCCCTTTTACAAACATGGCGGAATCATCACAATCCCGCCATGTTTCTCGTATTAAAGTATTGCCGGCTTCCCCAAAGTTAGCCAGCCGTTCCAAAGTTGTCCGGCCATTCCGACGGCAATCAGCCGTTCCAAAGTTGTCCGGCCATTCCGACGGCAATCAGCCATTCCAACAGTTGTCCGGCCATTCCGACGGCAATCAGCCATTCCAACAGTTGCCGGCATCTCCAAAGTTATCCAGCCATTCCAAAAGCTGACGGCCTCTCCAAAGATGTCCGGCGCTCTAAAACTTCTTAATCGCCTCGATGAACGCATCAACGTCTTCATCAGTGCTTCCCCATGAAGTTACAAGTCTGATTACACGCTTGCCCTCACCTGCAGGTGCCCAGTCATAGAAGAAGAAATCCTTCTCAAGCTCCCTTACCATTTCAGTAGGGAAGATAGGGAAAATCTGATTAGTAGTGGAGCTTCCATCAAATTCATATCCGCAGGCAGCAATGCCTTCCTTCAGCTTTCTTGCCAGTCTGTTCTCATGACGGCCGATTTCGTACAGAAGACTGTCTTCGCCGCCCTCAAGAAGCGCCTCAAACTGAACGCCGATCAGTCTGCCCTTTGCCAGCATTCCACAGTTCTGCTTGATCATCCATCTGTAGTGGTCGTTAATATTGTCATCGAAAATAACTACAGCTTCACCTAACAGCGTACCATTCTTGGTACCGCCGATATAGAAAGCATCAGTCAGACGAGCGATGTCCTGAATTGTAAGGTCAGTATCAGGGCATGCCAGACCTGCACCAAGTCTCGCACCGTCAAGATACAGGTACATGTTGTGCTCATCACAGCATTTGCGGATAGCTTCCAGTTCAGCCTTCGTGTAAACCGTACCGCTCTCTGTAGGGTGTGAAACGTAAGCCATCTTAGGAACTACAGTGTGATCATCCTCAAATTCCAGCCATGCGCTGTCAATAAGCTCAGGTGTAAGCTTTCCGTCAACGCCATCCACTGTAAGAACTCTGTGGCCTGTAAGCTCAACTGCACCGCATTCGTGAATGTAGATATGACCTGTTCTCGGAGCCACAACCGCTTCGAAAGGCTTCAGAGCGGAAGCAATTGTAATAACATTGGTCGGAGTTCCGCCCACCATCATATGTACCTCACAGTCGTCACGGCCGATTAATTCCTTAATCATCTCTGCAGCGTGATAGCTGTGTTCATCCATTGCATATCCGTCAGTGTGCTCTTCGTTCGTCTTAATCAAAGCATCCAGAATGCGCGGATGCGCCCCCTGGCTGTAGTCACTTCTAAAATAAATCATTTTCGTCCTCCTGTTAAATTACTGCATATACTACTTTCATTATAGAGTATTGCCCTCGGCTCTGTAAAGTGCTTTCATCACCTCAGCTTTCTGCGCATCCAAAAAGTTTTCATCGGAAGAAGAAAGCCCCTGCTGCTTAAGCTCCTGCACGAAGCCGCCACATATCTTTTCGATTAACGCTGCCGCCTCATCCGGATGGTCCTGCGTCTCCAGCAGCTCCTCTATCAAAACCCCCAGAGTGCCAAGGCACCTGAATTCCTCCATCCCCCGGAACTTCCATTTGTAGAATGGGGGATATATATCGTTCAGAAGATACGCCGCATCCACTGCCGCTTCAACAAAACCGGCAAGGCACATAAATGCGGCACCTTTATCGTCCCTTTTTACCATTCGAGGATAGTTGTACTGACCCGTCTGGGCCATTTCGCCAAGACGAAGAGCCAGCTTCTGCAGCCGAACAGCCTCAGGATAAAGGATGAAGCGCTCACGCCGTGCAGTAAACTCTCCAAGAGGGTCGGCAAAGATTTCTCCATTGGTTACAGTCCTCAGAGCCTCCCTGCTTACCTTCAGCCAGAAGCCGGACCAGGTGCTGTCACCTGCGTCTTCATCATTTAAATCAGGCACATCAGGGACTCCAACATATTTCCTGAAGAAGTCGTCCATACAGAAGACTCCCACACGGCCCGTGCCTGTCTCCATAGTCTTTCGGGCAGGAATTCCCGGAAGCTCCTTCGGAAGAGCATCGTAATCTGCCTGCAGAGCCGGTCCGATTTCCTCGTAGTCATCCCTGGTAAGCCACATGCAGAAGCCAGGACCGAAGTCGTGGTCCCAGGATGTCTCATCGTCGAATCCAAGACACTCAGAGCCTTCACCGACAAGCCCCACGGCGATTCTGTCAATGTATTCACCGTACTTTTCCTCAAGCATAGGTCTGCCGTAAGTCTCGTAGTAGAGCCGGGCGATTTCCATGCCGAAAAGTTTCATATTCCTGGCAGCCTCTGCCCGGAGGATAGTGTCCTCAACCAGTGCCAGGTTTTCGCTTACAATATTGTAGTATTCACTTCTTCCATAGTTCTCTTCAATCTCAGCCAGAGCCTTCTCGTATGCTTCCTTTGCTTCCTGAAGCTTTCCTTCAATATAGAAGGCCTGTCCGAGTCCTGCCAGCGCGCCGGCATAATGTGCGTCCTTCTTTCCCGGAGCGCTCTCGAATATCTCCACGGCTTTCAGCATATGCTCCATGCCCTCGGCATTCTCCCCAAGCTGAAAACACACGTTGCCCAGGTTGGTGTGGGTAATAGCGATTTCGGCGTCAGCCTCTGAAAGCTTTGATATAAGGGACATGGCCTGCTCCAGCTCGTGCTTTGCAAGCTGCGGGCGTCCCGTTTCCGCATACAGACTGCTGAGATTGTTATGCAGGCTTGCAATGCGAAAATCCTCAGGTGGGAGAAGCTCCTCATATATCTGTGCAGTTTCTTTATAGTAAGCCTCTGATTCATCATATCGCCCCAGAACACGGTAGCCTGTGGCGATGTTCAGAAGAACCGTGGCGTAGTTTTCTGTACCTTTAAGGCCGAGAAGGTCGCAAAGCTCAAGTGATTCAGCGGCGCATTTCTCCACGCCCTCAGCACTCCCCATTACACGGTAGTAGCCCATAAGCTCATTGAGCAGAACGAGAACCGACTGATTATCCCCCAGAGAGCGGGCATCTTCAATTCCTTTCTTCAGAAACGGCTCCAGCCCGCGCGGGTTTTCCTCATACAGCCTGTCCAGCTGCTGCAGAAAATAATTCAGATAAAACATGCGGACACCTCCTAAAGAGAAGCCTCGGCCTGCTCTATGGAGTCGTAGCCGTAAAGTCTGCACATGAAGAAGCGTGTCAGCTCAGCGAGAGATATTCCTTCTGAAACCATGCGCCTGCACATGTTCAGATATTTTTCCACAGTTTCCATGGAATAGGTTGACAGTTCTCCCCGTGCGTAGGTTTCCACCGAGGTGTTCCACGGGCTGTCCTCGCTGGTGTGAATGCTGCGTCCGTTTCCGCCCAGCTTAGGGTACTTCCGGACGAAGTCTTCCTCCCATCTGACGTTGATGGCTACCGCTTCTTCTATCAAAGCTTTTTGAGCAGGAGGTACCTCAGGGAAGTGGGCTTTGATATTCTCGTACTCGGAAGGAGCGGTGCTCTCCATCATCCGCCCGTACTTTTCGGTGATCAGGTTGCGGCATGCCTTTCTGGCTGCGACCACATCGCCGTAATAGCTTTCGATTACCTCTGTATCCCATGCCAGGAACTGGCTTTTTCTCATAATGGTAAAGGTCTCAAGATCGTCCTGACATCCGGCTCTTCCACCTTCATTTTCTACTGCCTGAAACTGCCACCATTCCATTGCGATGATTTCTTCGATTAGATCCATCCTGTCTTTCATCCTTCAATGCTCCTTATGGTATATTTTGAGATAATTATATTCCCTTTGAAGACAAATGTATACTCTTACTGATGGTGCAGCTGCAAATACTTTTCTTTTGTTGCCTGACCTCCGCGGATATGGCGTTCTGATTTATTTAAATCGAGGACAGCTTTAACCTGAACAGCCAGTGAAGGGCTGATTTCCTGAAGTCTTTCAGTCACGTCCTTGTGGACTGTGCTTTTGCTAACCTTAAACTGTGCTGCTGCGGCGCGCACCGTCGCATTGTTTGTCAGTATGTAATCAGCCAGCGCGAGAACCCTCTCTTCTATGTAATCTTTCATACAAACCACCATTCCTTAAGTTTAGATATAACAGTATATGAGTGGGAGAAAGAGATATTACATGATATTGACTTCTTGACTTTCGGGCCTTTGTGAATATAATGATTCTTGTAGGTTAAAACTAAATAGAGGTTGTCAGTACCCGAAAGGGTTTAAAGGAAAACAGGTGAAATTCCTGTACGCCGCCAACGCTGTAACAGAGGAGTACTGCTTCATTATGTCACTGGGAAACCGGGAAGGCGAAGCAGTATGATGAGACTGGAGTCAGAACACCAGCTGATAAACCGGAAGACATACGCTATGGAAGGATATGATGCTAAAGTATCTTTACCGGAGGCGTAATTTTTTTGATTTGGAGGGCACTGATGAAAAGATTCTTTCGACTGGAAGAAAACAACACAACAGTTAAGCAGGAGGTGCGCGCCGGCTTAACTACATTCTGCGCAATGGCTTACATCATATTTCTGAATCCGGTATTCCTGTCAGCTACGGGAATGGATTCTAACGGAGTTCTCGTTGCAACCTGTCTGTCTGCGGCGGTTGGAACTCTGCTGTGTGCATTTGTAAGCAACAAGCCTTTTGCCATGGCACCCGGAATGGGAATGAATGCATTCTTCGCCTACACGCTATGCGGAATGTACGGCTATACATGGCAGCAGGCACTGGCACTTACTTTCATTTCAGGACTGCTGTTCCTGCTTATCGTATTGTCTCCTTTGAGGGACAAGGTGGTAAATGCAATACCGGCCAATCTGAAATTTGCAATCTCTGCCGGTGTCGGACTGTTTATCGCCTTAATCGGGCTGCTGGATGCAGGAATAGTCTCGATGGAAACGGGCGTGCCGGCTCTTGGGGACGTTCATTCAGTTACAGTTCTGACCGCACTTTTCGGCGTCGCCATTACGACAATTCTGGTAGTAATGAAGGTAAACGGGGGACTGATTATCGGAATGCTGAGTACGGCTGTGCTTAATATTATTCTGGGACAGACTGCACTGCCTGAACACCTGATTGCTTCTCCGGCAGCAATATCAAAGGTTGCATTATCCATGGATTTCTCAGGTCTGACACTCGGACAGGCCGGCATTGGCGGGATTATCACACTGATTACTCTGATTATTTCCATCGCCATGGTTGACATATTCGATACGCTGGGATTCCTTATCGGAACCAGCTCCAGAGCAGGAATGATAGATGAAGAGGGTAACATGCACGGAGCAGGTCCTGTTCTCATTGCCGATGCGGCAGCCTCTGCCATGGGTGCATGCTTCGGAACCTCAACCGTTACATGCTACGCAGAATCTGTTGCAGGAATTGCGGCAGGAGGAAAGACTGGACTTACAGCTGTCACTGCGGCAGTATGCTTCCTTCTGGCAACGGTATTCTCACCGCTTGCAGGTGTGATGACCTCTGCAGCAACAGCACCTGCCCTTATTATCGTAGGTATGTACCTGGTTATGGAAATCAAGAAGGTTAAGTTCGATAATCTGGACGATGCTGTACCTGCGTTCCTGACACTGGTTGTTATTCCTATGGCATATTCCATCACGACAGGAATTGCGGCAGGATTTATCTCATATTTCATCTGCAAGGCAGTTACAAGAAAATGGAATGAAATCAGCGTTCCGCTGATAGTTCTTACAGTGGTATTTGTACTGTACTTCTGCTTATAAAATTATTGACGCCCGGGGCTATTGACACATGGCCGCCGGGTGTTTTAAACTCTAGAAAAAGGGGAGGGAGAAATGGATAAAGCAATGAATAAGAAAATGAATCTGACTTACGATTTTACAAGTATAATGGACAGACACGGCAGGGATGCAATTGCCGTGGACGATCTGGGGAAAATTCCGGGAATGGCGCCGGAGCCGCCGGCTGACGGTTTTGATATAATCCCGATGTGGGTTGCCGACATGAACTTTCCGACAGTGCCGACAATCACTGAGGCGATAATTGAGAGAGCCGCACACCCTGCTTTTGGATATTTTTCCACAACGGATGAATATTACCAGAGCATAATTCGCTGGCATGAGACGAGAAACAGTGTGGAGGGACTGACACCCGAGTGCATAGGCTATGAAAACGGCGTGCTGGGCGGAGTAGTAAGCGCTCTTCGCGTGCTGTGCTCTCAGGGCGACAAGGTTCTGGTTCACTCACCTACATATATAGGCTTTACGGGAAGCCTGGAAAACAACGGCTACAAGATAATTCACAGCCCGCTGAAGAGGGATGAAGAGGGAGTATACCGCATGGACTTCGATGATATGGAGGAGAAAATCATCAGGCACAAAATCCATGCAGCCATATTCTGTTCACCTCATAACCCCTGCGGCCGTGTATGGGAAAAATGGGAGATTGAGAAGGCGATGGAAATATACCGACGTCACGACGTTTATGTTATTTCTGATGAAATCTGGTCAGATCTGATCCTCGGAAACAACAGGCACATTCCGACCCAGTCGGTTTCGGAGGATGCCCGCCAGAGGACGGTCGCTCTCTACGCACCTTCGAAAACCTTCAACCTGGCCGGTCTGGTGGGCAGCTACCACATCATCTACAACAGATGGCTCCGGGAGAGAATCGAGAAGGAATCATCCCTTTCTCATTACAATGAGATGAACGTTCTCTCCATGCACGCTCTGATGGGGGCGTACAGTCCGGAGGGGCACGTTTGGGTTGACGAGCTGCGGCAGGTGCTGACGCGGAACGTGGACTTCGCCTGCGAGTTCATACGTGACAACTTCCCGGGGGTAGAGGTATCAAAACCCGAAGGGACGTACATGCTTTTCGTCGACTGCAGCCGCTGGTGCCGTGAACACGACAGATCGATAGACCGGGTTATCAAAGCCGGATGGGACGCAGGTGTGGCATGGCAGGACGGAAGACCTTTCCACGGACCATGTCACATAAGAATGAATCTGGCTTCGCCGTTCAGCAGAATCGTTGAAGCTTTTGACAGAATGAAAAGGTACGTTTTCGTAGATTAGATATAATTATGGAGGAAAGAATAATGTTTAGAAAAATGAGAAGAAATCCGATTCAGATGCTTTGTCAGGATGAGAATATTGAAATTCTAAAGAAGGCAACCTCTGGTGTGCTAAGCGTGTTTGACGGAGAGTATCCTTACGGAGTGCCCCTAAGCTATACGATGGCAGGAGACAAGCTGTATTTCCATTCAGCAAAGAAGGGTCACAAGATTGAGGCAATTGAGAATAATGCCAATGCAAGCTTCACAGTAATCGAGACTGATGATATCGTTGGTGCAGAGCTGACCACATACTTCAGAAGCGTTATCGTTTTCGGAAAGGTGAGAATTCTTGAAGGGGATGACGAGAAGAAGGAGGCTTTGATGGCGCTGGCCGACAAGTACTGCAAAGGATATGAGGAAAAAGCCTCCGCTGAAGCCGATGAGCTGATGAAGGCCGTAAACGTTCTTGTATTTGACATCGAACACATCTCCGGAAAAGAAGCGATAGAGTTTGCAAGGGAAAGGCACCCCGAAAAGTCTGACAAATAGTAAGGGAAATAGTCTTATATGAATTGAAAAATCTGAGATTATTGTATATAATATTAGGATAAATGAGAAAGATATAGTATAAGCTTATAGATAATCGGGATAAAAGGAGGATTCAGATGGCAAGTGAAGTAGGAATTGACCTGGGGACAGCCAATGTACTGGTTTATATAAAGAATAAAGGAATAGTTTTAAATGAGCCTTCCGTTGTTGCAATAAATAAGGATAACAATGAGATACTGGCAGTCGGTGAAGAGGCAAGACAGATGCTGGGAAGAACGCCGGCTAACATTATAGCAGTCAGACCTCTTCGTGACGGAGTAATTTCCGATTACGATATTACAGAGAGAATGCTGAAGTACTTCATCAAGAAGACATGCGGAAGCAGCAGATTTTTCAAGCCGAAAATCATGGTATGTGTTCCGAGCGGAGTAACTGAGGTTGAGAAGAGAGCCGTAAGAGAGGCTGCAACTCAGGCCGGAGGTAAAGAGGTTTATCTGATGGAAGAGCCGGTTGCCGCAGCAATCGGTGCAGGTCTTGATATATCCAAGCCTGACGGTGTCATGGTTATCGACATCGGCGGTGGTACAACAGATATTGCTGTTATCTCACTGGGCGGCATCGTTGCAAGTGCATCAGTTAAGATGGCAGGTGACAAATTTGACGATGCTATCATTAAATACATGAGAAAGGTTCATAAGCTGTATATCGGCGAAAGAACAGGTGAGGAAATAAAGAAGCAGATTGGTACTGCATATCCGAGAGAGGAAGCAGTAGTTATGGAATGCAGAGGAAGAGACCTGGTTACCGGTCTTCCAAAGACTGTTGAGGTTTCCTCTGAGGAAATAATGGAGGCTCTTGAAGAGGCGCTTCACACAATCTGTGAAGCAGTTCACAGTGTTCTTGAGCAGACTCCTCCTGAGCTTGCTGCAGATATCAGTAACTCAGGCATCGTGATTACAGGCGGCGGTGCGCTTCTTTACGGAATTGACAAGAGAATTCAGGAACGCACAGGCATAAACGTTATCATCGCTGAAAATCCTAAGGACTGCGTGGCAATCGGAACCGGCAAGGCTCTTAACGAGCTTGAATCATTAGAAGGCAACGCACTTAACAGAAGAGCACCTTATCTGTAAAAGTCAGTAAGATAGAATCAGTAAGAATTTCATATCCTCGGGAAGGGCTTTCCCGGGGATTTGTTCAATTTAGGAGAGATTATGAGACTGGAGTTAATTGCAACCGCAACCTTCGGACTGGAGGCGGTAGTGAAAAGAGAGATTCAGAACCTTGGATATAGGATTATAAAGTCCGAGGACGGAAAAATTACATATATGGGAGACGAGCGTGCTGTTGTTCGCAGCAACCTCTGGCTGAGAAGCGCCGACAGGGTGCTGCTTAAAATGGCGGAATTCAGGGCCTGTGAGTTCGAGGAACTGTTTCAGCAGACTAAGGCACTGCCGTGGGAGGAGCTTATTCCAATAGACGGAAAGTTTACTGTAACGGGCACTTCTGTCAAGTCAAAGCTGCACAGCGTACCGGCGTGTCAGAGTATCGTGAAAAAGGCAATTGTTGAAAGACTGAAGGAGTACTACTGCGTAGACCGTTTTGATGAAACGGGAGCGGCGTACACCGTGAAGGCCACCCTTCTAAAGGACAACGTAACCCTGACCGTTGATACCAGCGGAGCCGGGCTTCACAAGAGGGGTTACCGTGTGTGTGACGTGGCGGCACCTATTAAGGAAACTCTTGCCGCCGCTATGGTACAGCTTTCTTTCTGGAGAGAGGACCGTCTGATGATGGACCCGTGCTGCGGATCGGGAACTGTCCCTATTGAAGCGGCAATGATAGGACGAAACATCGCACCCGGGCTGAACCGCTCATTTGCATCGGAAGGATGGGAGCTTATTCCCGCCGAGATATGGAAGGAGGAGCGTAAGGCCGCCTATGATGCAATTAACTACGACACGCAGCTGCGCATTTTCGCATTCGATATCGACCCTAAGGCAATTGAAGCGGCTGAAGAAAATGCAATTGAGGCGGGAGTTGACGACTGTATTGTCTTCAAGTGCATGGACATGAGAAAAATCCAGGCGCGTGAGCCACGCGGCATCATAATAACCAATCCTCCATACGGAGAACGTATCGGCGAGGCTAAACAGATCGCTGCAATCTACAGGAAATACAATGAGTTTTTTAAGGAAAACCCTACCTGGTCACTGTTTATGATCACTACCGACAAGGAAGTGGAGCAGAAGATTATGGGCAGACCGGCAGACCGCAGGCGCAAGCTGTACAACGGACGTCTGGAGGTGTGCTACTACCAGTTCCACGGAGCAAAGGAATAATGCAGCTGGCGTATTTTTGATAGAAAAAAGCCCTGCCTGATGGCAGGGCAAAGATATAAAGATATGCAGATGTATTTTAGAATTCGATGGTTTCCGTCTCGCCGCCGGCAAGGTCTGCGATTACAGCAGTTCCACCTGTAACAGCAAAGATTTCGAATTTGCCGGGACCGATCATCTTTTCCAGCTGAGGCATCATCTCCAGAGCCTGCTTTGCAGCACCGTCTTCAGCAAAGAATTCAGCTTTTCCGCGGATACGGATGAATTTGCCGCCGTTAACTGCTGCGATTTCTACTTTCGGATTCTTCTTCAGTTCTTTTGATGTAGCTTTTCCGTCAGCGGTACAGAAGCAAAGTTTCCCGTCATATACCATTGAGAAGCCCTGAGGACGTACGCATGGCTGATCGCCGTCTGCGGTAGCAACAAAACAAGGTCTTGCATCTTTTAAAAATTCAGTAATTCTGTCCATAAATATTAGCTCCTTTCTCTCTTGCGTAGTTTCCTTTATTGCAAGTTTGTATAGTTCTAGTATAATTTTAACACAGTATCCCGGAAATACAAGAGCTGCGGTTAGCCTGTTTTGGAGGAAACAGGAAGGAGTTTTATGATTATATATAAAAAAATCAGGAAAGGAAAACGTGTAGTAAATGCCTTTTAAGATAATCCGAAACGACATAACAAAGGTGAAAGCAGACGCAATTGTAAATACGGCTAACCCTATGCCCGTGTATGCAGCGGGAACAGACAAAGCGGTTTACGAGGCTGCAGGTGCAGATGCTTTGCTTGCGGAGCGCATGAAAATCGGGACTATTCCAAGAGGAGGAGTTGCCGTAACAGATGCGTTTGCGTTAGACGCCATATACATAATACATACAGTCGGTCCTGCATGGAAGGACGGACATTCGGGAGAATATGAGACTCTGAAAAACTGCTACTTAAACTCGCTGAGTGCAGCGGCAGAGCTTGGCTGTGAAAGCATCGCCTTCCCTCTGATTGCCACAGGAGTATACGGATTTCCGAAGGATAAGGCTCTGCAGATTGCCATATCGGAAATCAGCAGCTTTCTGTTTACTCACGAGATGATGGTATATCTTGTTGTTTTTGATGACAAGGCCTTTCAGCTGTCAGAAAATGTGGTGGGTGAAGTTGAATCCTTTATAGATGCAAATTATGTAAAAGCAAGTCATCGCTGTGAATACAGGGAATATGGGGATTCACGCAGGGAATCTCGCAGATATCTGCGCAGAAGATACGAAGCTGATGGTTTTGATGATGAACGCGCAGAACTCGAGGCCGAAGAAGTCATGGCCATGGAGTGCGTAGATAAGGTCAGGATTCTGAATGCAGTAGAACCTATGCACAAGCTGACAGTGGCAGCGGAGACAGAGCCTTCTCTGGAGGAACAGCTTGCCGCCACAGAAGGAAGCTTCCAGGAGAAGCTTTTCGAACATATTGCGCGTAAGGGAATGAACAATACCGAGGTGTATAAGCGTGCGAATCTGGACCGAAAGCATTTTTCAAAGATTCAGTGCAATGCGAACTACCACCCGAGCAAGAAAACAGCTATGGCTCTGTGTATTGCTCTGAAGCTTGATCTGGATGAGTCCAAAGACCTTCTTGCAAGAGCCGAATGGGCCTTCAGCCCGAACCGGAAGACCGACCTTATTGTCATGAATGCAATTTTGCATCAGCAGTATGACATAAATCAGGTAAACGCTGTATTATTCAGCTACGGCCAGGAATGCCTGGGAGTGTAAATTCCGGGACTTTGAAATTTTATAGTCAGGTTTGCGACGCATACCCAGGCCTGCCGCAGCATATAATGGCTGTGGAGGACGAGCGAATATGAATGCGGAGCAGATTATAAAGTATATCAGCGAGGCTGAAAAAAAGACGAAGGTTAAGGTGTACGTGAGGTGGCGCAGGGGAAAAGGCATCTGGCCGGAATCATGCAAGGTTTTCAGCGGAACGGACCAGATCGTGATAGGGGACTGGAAGGAGATTGAGTCGGTTTTGATAGAATATGCCGACCGGATAGAAGACCTGGAGGTGGAATGCTATTGCAGAAACAGTGGCATTCCCCTTCTTGATATAAGAGAGACAGAGGCAAGGATAGAGCCGGGAGCCATCATTCGGGAAAAGGTCCACATCGGGAGAAATGCCGTGATAATGATGGGTGCGATTATCAACATTGGCGCGTCGGTTGGCGATGAAACTATGATTGATATGGGCGCGGTCCTGGGAGGTCGTGCCATCGTGGGCGCGCGGTGTCATATAGGTGCCGGTGCAGTTCTCGCCGGAGTCATCGAACCGGTAAGCGCGACACCGGTTATCGTCGAGGACGATGTCATAGTTGGAGCCAATGCCGTTCTTATAGAGGGTGTTCACATCGGAAAAGGGGCTGTCATTGCCGCCGGATCTACGGTGATTTCCGACGTGCCTGCAGGGATGGTTGCGGCAGGTGTCCCCGCACGGATTATCAAGGCGAAGGACAGCATCACCAGGAACAAAACCACCATAGCCCAGGAACTCAGAAATATATAGCGGCCGTGAGTCATTATGCATCACGAGCGGAAAGCTTATTGTTTGTATGCCCAGCTTATGATGAGAACCTTGACGATTCCCGCAATGGGCACAGCAAGAATCATCCAGATCAGACCGCCGAAGTATCCGGCTACGGTTACGGACAGCAGAATAAAAAGCGGGTGAAGTCCTACTGACTTGCCGACTATTTTAGGATAGATGAAGTTGGACTCGATCTGCTGAATCATCAGGAGGCCTGCTATGGCCACAAGGGCGGCGGTAAATCCGCCCGAAGCCGCTGTTCCGGAGGAAAAAGCGCCAAGACCACCGGAAAAAGCAGAGATAAAGGTTGGAATAAAACCCAGCACCGGACCGAAATAAGGAATAACGTTGGTAAGTCCGGCGAAGCAGCCTATGAAGACAGCGTAGTCCACACCGAGAAGAGTGAGCCACAGCGAATCCAGAACCGCAATGAGGATGGAGTCGATAAAGACACCTTTTATGAAAGCGGAGATTACATCATTAATATCAAACGCCAGTTCACGGATTATTCCGTGAATTTTTTGTGGCAGAAACAGATGTCCGGCCTTGGTTATGAGCGACAGAAAAAACCGTTTGTCCTTCAGCAGATACACACTGGCCACCAGACTGATGAGAATAGTAACAGAACTGGCGCTTATGTTTTTCAGTAACTCCCTGATGCCGGTGCCGGACAGAGAAAACCCGGAAATATCTTCGACCAGGCTCCTGTACTGAACATAATAGTTTTTTAGAACCCTGAGAGACTCCTGCAGCGCACCCCTGGACAGCTCCTCGGCGACGATGTCGGCAAAGCTGAAGATGAGCAGTGTTACGGCACCCAGAAAGGTCATGTATGCAAGAAGTACTGCCGGAAGACGTGAGTTGAGGTCTGCGGCCGGACGGAACCTTTTTATCAAAGCTTCCAGACTGCCATGCCAGAAGATTACGAGGGGATCCAGCACGTAGGCAAGTGCAATGGAAATCCAGAGCGGCATAAGTGCACGCCGCAGAAAAAAACATGCCAGTATTATAAGAGCGAGTATTAGAATTTTTGTCCATGTTAATGAGTTTTTCGACTTTATCATTTGCGCAAAATCCTCCTAAGAATAGTATGTAAAAACACTTTTAAAATATAGGAAAAAAGAACCAAAAACTTAACAAAATAATGTTCTTGAAAAAAGACATAAAAAACGCAGAAATAATCAAAAAAGGGTGTTGACGGAACTGTTTTTATTGAGTATTATGAGTGTGCAAGAAGAGATTGTATTCTGTATACAAAACAGTACAATCCTTAGAATTTAGTGATATATGTGAATATGTAATGGATTTATTAACAGGAGGAAAAGAACATGAACAATGCATGGGAAGGATTCAAATCCGGAGCTTGGATGAACACTATCAACGTTGACGACTTTATTAATACTAACTATACACCTTATGACGGAGATGAAAGCTTTCTGGCTGGTCCTACAGCAAGAACAACTGAATGTAATGAAAGAGTAAAGGAACTATTAGTTGAGGAAAGAAAAGCAGGCGGAACTCTTAAGGTTGACGCAAGCAGAATTATGCGCATTAATGCTTTCGAACCTGGTTATATTATCGAAGGCAAAGACATTATCGTAGGTCTTCAGACAGACGAACCTCTGAAGAGAGGTATCTGCCCATTCGGTGGAATCAAGATGGTAAGAGAAGAAGTTGCAGAATATGGTGAAAAGCTTCCTGAAGAAGTTGAGTTCATGTTCAATTATGTAACTTCTCATAACGATGGTGTATTCAAGGCATATTCACCTGAAATGAGAAAAGCAAGACACCTGGGATATATCACAGGACTTCCTGATGCTTACGGAAGAGGAAGAATCATCGGAGACTACAGAAGATGTGCTCTTTACGGTATCGACCGTCTGATTGAAGAAAAGCAGAAGGATCACGATGAAATCTCATCAAGACCTATCATGTCAGAAGAAAACGTAAGACTTTCCGAAGAAATCTGGAACCAGATTGCAGCTCTGAAGGAAATCAAGAAGATGGCTGAGCGTTACGGTTACGATATTTCCAAGCCTGCAACAGACGTTAAGGAAGCAATCCAGTGGTTATACTTCGCATACCTTGCAGGTATCAAGGAAGAAAACGGCGCAGCAATGTCCCTGGGAAGAACTTCAACATTTATCGACATTTATGCTGAAAGAGACCTTGCTAACGGAAAATACACTGAAGAGCAGATTCAGGAATTTGTTGACGACTTCATTCTTAAGCTGAGAGTTGCAAGACACCTGAGAACTTCAGAATACAACGAACTGTTTGGTGGAGACCCAATGTGGATTACAGAAGGTCTGGCTGGAATCGGTGCTGACGGAAGACACAGAGTAACAAAGAATACATACAGAGTTCTGAACACTCTTTACAACCTGGGACCTGCACCTGAACCAAACCTGACAGTACTTTGGTCAAATGACCTTCCGGAAAACTTCAAGAGATTCTGTGCACAGGTTTCTATCGATACTGACTCAATTCAGTACGAAAACGACGACAAGATGAGACCTTCATACGGTGAAGACTACTCCATCGCATGCTGTGTATCAGCTATCCAGATGGGACAGCAGATGCAGTTCTTCGGAGCTAGATGTAACCTGGCAAAAGCACTTCTTCTTGCAATCAACGGAGGAGTTGACGAAAGAACAGGCGAGCACATCGGACCTCAGATGGAACCAATGGGAGACGGACCTCTGGACTTCGACGAAGTATGGAGAAGATATAACATTTACCTTGAGTGGTTAATGAGCGTTTATGCAAGAATCATGAACATCATTCACTTCATGCACGATAAGTATGATTATGAAAGATCACAGATGGCATTCTTAGATTCAGAAGTTAAGAGACTGATGGCATTTGGTGTTGCAGGATTCTCAGTAGCTGCTGACTCATTATCAGCTATCAAGTACGCTAAGGTATATCCAATCAAGGACGAAAACGGTGTAATCGTTGACTTCAGAACTGAAGGAGATTTCCCTAAGTACGGAAACGACGATGACAGAGTTGACCAGATTGCAGTTAAAATCAGTGAAAAATCAATCACTGAATTAAGAAAGCAGCCTGCATACAGAAATGCAGTTACTACATTATCAGTTCTTACAATTACTTCAAACGTAATGTATGGTAAGAAGACAGGCAACACTCCTGACGGAAGAAGAGCAGGAACTCCATTTGCACCTGGAGCTAACCCAATGCACTGCAGAGATAACACAGGAGCAGTTGCATCACTGAACTCAGTTGCAAAGATTGACTGGGATACATGCCAGGATGGTATTTCAAATACATTCAGCATTACTCCTGAATCACTTGGTAAGGAAAGAGAAGAAAGAAAAGATACACTTGTTAAGCTGTTAACAGGTTACTTCGGACAGGGTGCTCATCACCTGAACGTAAACGTTCTGAACAGATCCGTTCTTGAAGATGCATACGAAAACCCTGACAAGTACCCAAGCCTGACAATCAGAGTATCAGGATACGCTGTAAGATTCAATGCTCTGTCAAAGGCTCACCAGAGAGAAGTTATCGACAGAACATTCCACGAAGGACTGTAAGATATAACAGTATAGGAAAACCAATATGACAAAGGGAAGATTACATTCGATTGAAACATTCGGGGCCGTGGACGGCCCCGGTATCAGAACTGTATTCTTTCTGCAAGGCTGTCCTGCAAGGTGTCAGTACTGTCATAATCCCGACTCGTGGCTTGCTGACGGCGGCAGAGACGTTGAGATTGATGAAATCGTCGCCCGTGCCAGACGCGGCATCCCATATTACGGGAATGACGGGGGTGTAACCTTTTCGGGAGGAGAACCTCTCATGCAGGGACAATTTCTGCTGGATGCCATAGAAGCGCTCAAAGCTTCCGGCATCGGCAGTATAATTGACACCAGTGGAACCTATTTAGATGAATATTCCGAAGCGGCGATAGCTGCTTCGGATATGCTTCTTTTAGATATTAAGCACGTTGACCCGGAACAGTTTGAAATTCTGACCGGCAGGGATCAGTCGACTCTGATAGCTTTGATAGAGATAATAAACCGACTTGAAAAACCGGTGTGGGTGAGACAGGTGATACTGCCCGGCTACAATGACACTCCGGAATATATCAAGTCTCTCAATGAGTTTATGACGCAAATCAGAACTATTGACAAGGTAGAACTCCTCGGATATCATAATATGGCGGAGTCCAAGTACGAAAAGCTGGGCTTAAAGTACAGATTGGCGGGGATGAAACCTATGAGTGCAGAAAGATTGAAGGAACTGAATAAAGGAATTAAATATGAAAGAAAGTAAGGCAAAAGGAATTGGATTTGTTGTCGCATCGGCAGCATTCTTTGGAATTATGCCTTCTTTTGTTGTTGCGGCAAATTTAGGCGGTGCAAACTCGATATCGGTGACTTTTTACCGTTACCTTTTTTCGCTGCCCTTTGTTTACGGGTATCTGAAGTTCCGGGGGATCGACCTTCGTATATCAAAACATGAATTCTGGAAGATACTGCTCATTACAGTTTTCGGCTTTGGAGGCACGACGATACTGCTGTTTACGTCGTACACATTTATTCCGTCCGGTATGGCAACAACGATACATTATGTATATCCGGTTCTGATCATTATGGCTAATGTTATTTTTCTCAAGGAAAGGATGAACAAAACCAAGCTGGCGTGCGCACTGCTGTGTCTTGTGGCTATGGCGCTGTTCAACCAGGGCTCGGGAAGCTTTAATATTGCAGGCATAGTACTGGCATTCAGCTCGGGCGTGACATATTGCTTCTACAGTATTTATTATGAGAAAAGCAGCCTGAGTCAGATGAACGGGCTGAAATTTCTGTTATATGCAAATGCGTTAACTGCTCTGCTTTCATTATGTATGGCTATGGGAACTCACAGCCTGTCTACGTCGCTTACACCGGTTGCGTGGGGCTGCATCCTTTTTCTTGCAATAGGAGCGACATTTATGGGAAGCTTCTTTTATCAGAGAGGTGTTCTTGAAATCGGTGCCCAGAGTGCGGGCATACTGAGCACACTGGAACCTATTGTAAGCATAATAGTTGGAGCCATTATTTACCGCGAGAGAATAGGTCTGATGGGAATTGTCGGTTCGGCACTGATTCTGACGGCAGCTGTGGTTGTTGCCAGGATGAAGCCGGATGAAGAGAATTCTGCAGATAATTAGAAATCTTTTATTATTTTGTATTATTTTGTATTATTTTGTTTTGGAAGGCATCCTGAAACTCAAATAATGCTCAAATTTCAGGGTTCGACAAAAGAACTCAAAAAACTTTAAAAAAGCAGTTGACAAACATTGGGTGCGGTGATATACTGAATAAGCTGTCGCGGTGATAACCGGGGCAGAGCGGCAAGGAATCCACCAAAGGTACCCCTTACCGCAAACGATAAGGAATCCCTTATCGAGAACCAAGAAAACTTCATAGT
>JBJESZ010000006.1:2614-23012 GCA_051883055.1 Emergencia sp. | reverse complement strand
ATCTGCCACGGCAACATCTGTCGCAGTCCGATGGCAGAATATGTTTTTAAGGATATGGTAAGGAAGCTGCATATGGAGGACAGGTTCATTATTGAATCGGCGGCTACCAGCAGGGAAGAAATCGGAAACGATGTTCACCGGGGAACACGGCGCAAGCTGGCGGAAGAGGGCATTGCGTGCCCGTCCCGTCACGCGAGACAGGTGACGAAGCGTGACTATGAGAGTTTTGATTATCTGCTCATCATGGACGAGAATAACCGCAGGAACCTTATGCGAATCCTTGGCGGTGACCCGGAGCACAAGGTGCACGGCATGCTGGACTGGGCGAAGAGACCGAGAGACATCGCGGACCCATGGTACACGGGGAATTTTGATATAACATATGACGATATAATAGAAGGCTGCGAAACCTTTCTGGAGCACCTTAAGGGGACCGGCGAGCTATACATATGAGCAGAATAATCAGTGAGAGGACCGAAGATGAGAATATTTGATACGAAGGTACAGGAAATAAAGTACAAGGTGCTATGCCAGGTGTCGAAGCAGACCTGGGAGGGAAATGATTCCTTTGCTGCGTTTAACGACATCGCCAAGGTGGTTGTAACTAAAGAAGATACCACGCGGTGCTGCATTTACAAGGAGCGTGCCATTGTGGCAGAGCGAATCAAAATTGCACTGGGCGGAAATGCGGAAAATCCCAATGTGGTTGAGGTAATCGACATTGCCTGTGATGAATGTCCGGAGGCCGGCCATGTTGTTACAGATTTATGCAGGGGCTGCCTGGCACATCGCTGCAAGGATGCGTGCCGCCTGAACGCCATACATTTTGACGAGAAGAACAAGGCGAAGATTGACAAGAGCAAATGTGTGGAATGCGGCAAATGCGCGAAGGTGTGCCCGTATCGTGCCATCAACAATTTCGTAAGACCGTGTGAACAGAGCTGTAAGGTTCATGCGATTCATATGGGTGAGACAGGTGCTGCTGAAATTGATGCGGAAAAATGCACTGACTGCGGTGCATGTGTGTATACCTGCCCGTTTGGTGCAGTGGTGGACAAGTCCTACATTGTACAGGCTATTCACCTGATAAAAGAAAGCCGGAAAGAAAACTTTGAAGTATATGCGATTATGGCTCCGGCAGTTGCAAGCCAGTTTACATATGCCAGCTTTGGACAGGTAATCACTGCCATGAAAAAGATAGGTTTTGATGGAGTGATGGAAACTGCACTTGGAGCAGACATGACGGCAGAAGCAGAGGCACGTGAGCTGCTGGAAAAAGGTTTTGTTACATCAAGCTGCTGCCCTGCATTTGTGAAATACGTAAAGAGTAAATTTCCCGCCATGACGGATAAGATTTCCCATACTCCGTCACCGATGGCTATGCTGGGAAAAGCAATTAAAGAGAAAGACCCACGGGCAAAGGTTATCTTTATCGGACCATGTACCGCCAAAAAAGCAGAATGGAAAAGACCTGAAGTACAGCCGTATATCGACTGTGTGCTGACATTTGAGGAACTTCAGGCATTGATTGACAGCATGGATATAGATATAGAGAATCTGGAGGAATCCGTGCTGGACGAAGCTTCCGGCTTCGGAAGAGGCTTTGCATGCAGCGGAGGTGTGACGGCTGCTGTGGAACAGGCCGTACGGGAAATAGCAGAAAAAGAAGGGCCGGATTCACCGGCAGCCGGTTTTGAGGTGAAGGCGGCCGTTTGCGACGGAATTGAAAGCTGCAGAAATATCCTTACAAGAGCCAACAAGGGTCTGCTGAAGGAAAACTTCATCGAAGGAATGGCCTGCAAGGGTGGATGTGTCGGTGGTGCAGGCTGCCTGACACACGGCGAAAAGAACCGTCAGACTATTGAGGACCACATCGGTGAAGCCAGCAGAACGACGATTCTGGACAGAGGCGATCTGTCAAAGCACATGTAGACGATCAAAACTTCCAAAGATGTCCGTCCCCTCACGCGAGACAGATGACGAAGCGTGACTGTGAGAGTTTTGATACTGTAATATACCCGGCGAAAGGAGAGAAAAAAATGCCTAACCTGATTGAACTTGCCGTTAAGCGTGGCTTCCATAACGCTTCAATAATTGATGTGGAACAGTTGACCTTTGTTCCTGAATACCGCAAATACTGCGAGGACAACCTGTGCGGACAGTATGGCAAAAACCCCGCATGTCCTCCGGCCTCAGGCACGGTAGAGGAGATGGCCGCCAGCTGCAGAAAGTATTCCAAGGCACTGGTGCTTCAGCTGGTATCCGACTGTTCTCCTTCAGACGATATGGCGACAAAGGCGGAAAAACATCGAATGAATCTGATGACGGAGGAGCTTGTAAAAGATATGAACAGCGAGGGTTTCTCTGACACGCTGATGATGTCCGCAGGACCCTTCAAGAATAATTCATGCATGTCTGCATACTGCGTGGATGCTCAGAAAATAGCTGATGCTGCAGGGATCTCGTGCTGGGTTGATGACGGAAAATGCAGGTTTTTTACTCTTGTTCTCTTTGACTGAAGTGCTGCAGAGTATTACTGTTAAGGGATTTTATTTTATATGGTAACTGACTGAAAACTGAATGGCTCGCGGGAGCCTTCAGTTTTTTCAGTATAATAAGCTATTGACATCGGAGTTACTCCGAGGTTTATGATTTTTGTGAATGGATGGTGATTGTATGAGGCTTACTGTAGGTGAAATATCAAAGGTTTTAGGGCTGACAACCGAGAATATAAGATACTATGTTCGAGAAGGCCTGATAAAGCCGGAAAAAAACAAAGATAATAATTACTGGGAGTATTCCTCAGAGGATGTAATGTATATATCCGACATACTTTTTTATCGAAGCATGGGAATATCCATAGATAACATTCGAAAGATTTTTGACGGACTGCCGCTGGAAAGAATAGCAGAAGTTATTGATGATACTGTCTTTGAGCTGACTGAAAAAATAAAGGAATATACCGGCATGCTTGAAAATCTTCAGACGTGGCAGGAGTACTACAGCCGGGAGCTGAGGGAAATAGGCTGCTTTTTCAAAGGTAAAATGCCCCCTTCTCTGAGAGTCAGCAGCTATCACAGTGAAGATGAACACATCATTGATTATCTGAAGGGCAGAATTACCATAGAAAAGAATGACTGGCAGGATGTATGCGTGTCTTTTTACTGCAATCTGAATGATGGAGATGATGTTCTGCACAAATATATTTCAGTAGCAAAGACTGAAGAAAGAGTTCGTAACAACAGGTATCTGGATATCATTGAGGAACCGGAGAAAAACTGCCTTATTACTCACGTGTTTTTTTCCGATAATGTGGAAGAAATGCTGAACCCCGTCATTAATTACGCAGAGGAAAATGGAATAAAGCTTACGGGAGAGTTCTACGGAAGAGAAAGAACTAATTTTTATGTTGATGGAAAGAGATGCTGGGTGTGTTCTGTTTACGCACCCATAGAGGAGTAGGAAAATGAAAACGTTTTTATCAGAGTATTTAGACATTAATAAAGAACAGATGATTAAAGACCTTGGTGATTTCGTTGCGATTCCAAGTGTTTCCGAGGATTTGCCAAATGTCAGGAAAGCTCTGGACTATATTTTGGAGCTGGGCGAAAGGATGGGATTTAAATCCATAAACTGCCTGGATGGGCAGGTAGGCGTAATTGAAATGGGCGATGGCGATGAAACAATGGGTATTCTTACGCATGTTGATGTTGTAGATCCCGGGGATATGGATGTGTGGGAAACTGATCCGTATGAACTGACACTGAAAGACAATAAACTGTTTGGACGTGGAACAATTGATGACAAAGGAATGGTAATAGCCTCGCTGTATGCCATGAAGGCAGTAATGGCACTTGGAATTCCTCTGAAAAAGAAGGTTCAGCTGATAATGGGAACTCAGGAAGAGGTGGACTGGACCGATATGGATCGTTATGTCAAGGAGTATCCTCTGCCTGATTACGGATTTACACCTGATGGGGAGTATCCTCTGTGCAACATTGAAAAGGGCTCTTTGGATCTTGACTTCGAATTCGATCTCACAGACCCGGGCATCACGGACAAAGCTGCCACAGACACAGATATCACGGACAAAGCTGCGTGTGAAGACAGCAGCGGAAAGCTGAGTCTTAAAGAATTGAATGTTGGAACAGCAGCAAACGTAGTTCCCGGAAAAGCGACAGCGGTTCTTTCAGATGGTTCAGTGGTTGCTGCAGCCGGCAAGTCAGTTCATTCGTGTCAGCCGGAGCTGGGTAACAATGCTATCTTTGAACTCGACAAAAAGCTTAATGCTATGGGGCTGGCCGGCAACAGACTTCTTGACATCCTTCACATGCTGACAGACCGATTCGAAGATGTTTATGGTGAAAAGCTTGGTCTGAAAAGCGAAAGTGAATACTATATGGGAGAGTTCGTTCATGTGAACTGCTTTGCACCAACCATTGCCAAAGTCATGGACGGGAAGCTGAAAGTGCACATCAACGTAAGATACCCTTATGGAGCATGTGCTGATGATATATCCGGAACAATTGAAGAAATTTTCAGAGAATATGGCGGAAATCTTGTCAAATGCGATGATCTGCCGGCAGTGTTTGTGAGCAAGGACGCGCCATTTCTGTCAAAACTGGCCGAAGCGTACGAATCAGTAACTTCTCTAAAAAACAGACTTACTCTGGCTTATGGGGGTTCATACGCAAAAGCCATGCCGAACATAGTATCCTGGGGGCCGCTGTTCGAGGGTGAAGAAGATACATGTCACTGCGAAAACGAATATATTTCAGTAGACAGCTTTATGGCAAACGCAAAGATTTTTGCCGAATCAATCGCCTCTATTGCTCTTTCTGATGAGAGCTTTAAATAAAAATACTAACTAAGTAGTAGAAAGGAGAGAAAAATGGACAAAATAAGTGCATTGTTTGATGGTGTATGGACCACCATGGAAGACTGGGGTGCAGCTACCACATTCAACTACGGATTTGCAGTACTGATTCCAATTCTTATCGTCCTGGTACTTGCTCTGGTAACCAAAGACACATTTGTATCATTCTTTGCCGGAATTATTGCTGCCTTTCTGATGGCGGCGAAGGGTCATCCTATTATTGCCATCGGTCTGTTTATGGACCAGGCATACGTTACTCTCTGCGATGACGGTACGCAGTGGGTTCTCCTGGTTTGCGGAATTTTCGGAGGTCTGATTCAGTTAATGACTGACTCTGGCGGAGCTCTGGGCTTTGCGGGACTTGCTCACAAGCTTTTAAACTCGAGAAAAAAGACTCTGATCGGAACCTGGATTCTGGGAATTATCGTCTTCGTTGACGATTATCTGAACTGCCTGGCTGTCGGTGCAGCCGTAAAGCCTCTTTGCGATGAGTACAAAATCTCCAGAGAGATGCTCGCATTCATTATTAACTCAACAGGTGTTGTTGTCTGTGCAATTATTCCTATTTCAACATGGGGAGTATTCATGGGAGGTCTTATGGAAGAAGCTGATATGCTGAATGGCCTTTCAGTAGTGGGTGCATATACACATGCTATTCCGTACATGTTCTACTGCATCATAGCAGTAATTGTTGTTCCACTGATATGCCTCGGCATACTTCCGAAATTCAAACCTATGGCTAACGCTGAAAAGCGCGCTATCGAAACAGGTGAGGTTCTTTCTGAAGATTCTAAGGCTATGGCGATTGAAGGCCTTGATGATGAAGCAAGATTCGAAGGCAAGAAGTGCAGAGCCATTAACTTCCTGCTTCCTCTTATCTTTGTAGCTTTTATTACTATCGTTACAGATGATATGGTTGTAGCGCTGCTGCTTTCAATCATCCTGTGCTTCATACTGTACATACCTCAAAGAATAATGAACCCTAAGGAATTTACATCTTCACTTATGAAGGGTCTTACAGACATGTTCGGAGTGCTTGTACTTATCATTCTGGCATACATGTTTATCGACGTTAATACAATGATGGGACTGAACGAGTTCGTTGTAAAAATCTGCAGCGCAACTATCAACCCTAAACTGTTCCCATTCATTATATTTATCGGTGTAGGTGCAATGTCATTTGCTTCCGGCTGCGTATGGAGTCTGGCAGCCATTGCATTCCCTATCGTTGGACCTGTTTGTGCCGCTATGGGAATCAGCCCGTTCCTGTGTGCAGGTGCTGTAATTTCAGCTGTCGCATTCGGCGGACACATCTGCCTGTATGCTGACACTGTTCTTCTGACAGCCGCATCAACGGGAGCATCAAATACTGACTACTTCAGATCGTCATCACCTATTGTCATGGCATATCCATTTGCCATCGGAGCACTGGCATTCCTGATTGCAGGATTCGTAATGTGCTAAGGCGCGTCACGACATCAAAACTGACAGACTGCTGAAGCAGCACAGTGCGAAACAGCACAGTGCCGAAATAATACATAAAAAAAGCAGAGACAATGCAGCCTCTGCTTTTTATTATGCTGTTTATTATGCTGTTTAGAAAATTCCAAGCGCCTGTGCAAGCAGTATCAGAAGCAGTACAGGAGCAACAACCCTTACCATTGCAATGTAAAGCTTTCTTCTGCCAAATCTTTCGCCGTTAAGAGTTACTTCGTTGATAACTGTTTCCGGCTTCAGAACCCATCCAACCAGGATACATTCTGTGATTGCAACTATCGGCATGAAGATGTTGTTACTTAAGTAATCCATTACATCAAGAATCTGTGCAGTAGCACCGTTTGGTAATGGTAACTCGAAGTACCAGATGTTGTAGCCCAGGCATACTACGATACCGATGATCAAAGCGTAAACTGTTACGATTGCAGCGCTCTTCTTTCTCGTCATATGCCATTTGTCCATCAGACCTGATACGATTGCCTCCTGTACGGATACAGCAGATGTAACTGCAGCAAATGTAACCATCAAGAAGAACAGAATTCCGATAATTCTTCCGAATCCGCCCATTGCAGCGAATACCTTAGGAAGTGAAATGAACATCAGTCCGGGACCTCCCGTCATTCCGTCAGCTCCCATGAATGTGAATACTGCAGGAATAATCATCAGACCTGCAAGTAAAGCAACTGCAGTGTCGAAGATTTCAATCTGATTGATTGATTTCATCAGGTTAACGTCCTTCTTAACGTATGAACCGTATGCTACCATGATACCCATAGCAACTGAAATTGAATAGAACAGCTGTCCCATCGCATCCATAACTACGATGAAGAAATCCTTCACACCCATGCCTGAGAAATCAGGAACCAGATAAACCTTCAGACCCTGAAGACCGGTTCTTGTAACGCCGTCTGCATCAGTGTGGCTAAGTGTTAATGAGAAAATTGAAATACCGACTACCAGAACAACAAGTGCCGGCATGATAATTCTGCTGTACTTTTCAATTCCCTTGTTAACGCCGCTGAATACTACGAAGGCAACTGCTGCAAGGAATACAACCATCCAGATAATTGGTGAAAACTGGCTGGTAATGTGACCGGTAAAGAAACCGTCCTGTGCCGCATCGCCCGATCCGGCTGTGATAAACTCAGCAAGGTACTTAAGTACCCATCCGCCGATTGTACAATAATAAGGTAAAATAATTACAGGTACAAACCATGCAAAGAAGCCGATAAAGCCTGCTGATTTGTGCAGCTTTCCGTAAGCTGTCAACGGGCCGTGGGCGGTTTTTCTACCGATTGCAACTTCCGTTGTCAGAATTGCAAAACCGAAAGTGAGTGCAAGGATAATATATACGAAGATGAACACACCGCCGCCATCCTTAGCAGCCAGGTATGGGAATCTCCAGATATTACCAAGACCGACAGCACTTCCGGCCGCAGCCAGTACGAAACCTATGGTTCCGCTAAATGTACTTCTTTTTTTCTCTTGTGTCATTCTTTTTCGCTCTCCCCAAAAATTTTTTCTTAACCTTGTGTATTCTACACAAAAAGCGCGCTCTTGTAAAGGGGTAAACGTCTATTTTCAGCCATTTTTACGATTTTGTGACTCCCCACAATATCAAAACCCATTAAGCTGCAGAAAGCTGTGAACCGTAACCAAAAGGAAAACCCCCGACCGATGCCGGCCGGGGGTTTTCCCATGTAATGATTGTATAGGTAATTATAACTAGATTGCTTATTATTTATAACTGAATATTACCCTGAACAAGCTGTACCAGTGAGTATGCTGCAAGAATTACCAGTGCAACAGCGATTACCATTTCGTAAGTCTTGTCGAACAGCTTCTGTCCCTTTTCTTTTCTGCCCCAGGCAAAGATGATTAAGCCAGGTGCATATAGAATAGTTGATACAAGCAGGTAATCAAGTCCGGATGAGTATAGCATCCAGAATCCGTATATAGTACCGATTGCTCCGAAGATGTAAGCCTTAGCCTTGTCTGAACCTGTTTTGATAAGCTGACCCTTATCAGTGATTGCAAACTTCAGATAGAATGCACCGCTGAATAAGTATGGAAGCATGATCATAACAGTTGAGATTCCGTAGAATAACTGGTAAGTTGATTCGTTGAAATACATAACAATCAGGAATACCTGAACGATTCCGTTTGTGATAATCAGTGATGAAACCGGTGCATCATATTTGTTTGACTTAGCAAAGAACTTAGTGAATACACCCTGCTGAGCTGCTGAGTAAGGGCAGTCAGCTGCGATTATTGTCCATCCCAGGAATGCTCCCAGCAGTGAAAGAACAACACCGAAGTTTACAAGAGCTGCACCCCAAGGTCCAACTGCTGCTTCAAGAACCTGAGCAAGCTGTGGAGTATCAAACTCTGCTAACTCTTCAATAGGAACTGTACCTACTGTAAGAACTGCGATTAATACATATAATGCCAGCAGGCAAAGGAAACCTGTGATTGATGCCTTACCTACATCACTTGACTTTCTGGCTCTTCCTGAAAGTACTACAGCACCTTCAACACCGATGAATGACCAAACTGTAGCGGATGTTGTGCTCATAACCTGCTCCGGTACAGAGATTTCTCCTGTTCCCCAGAAGTTATCCATGAAGATTTCAGCATCGAAAGCTCTGAATACTACGATTGCGATAATGAATACAAGTAATGGCAGAACCTTTGCAACAGTAGTGATTATATTCAGGAATGCTGCATTTGATACACCGCGCATTACAAGTAATGCCATAGCCCATAGGAATACGGAACCAACTACGATTGACAGAAGGTTGTTACCTGCACCAAATGCAGGTAGGAAATAACCTAATGCACCGAATAGCAGGCAGATATAGGAAACGTTGCACAGAAGGGCACTGATCCAGTAACCCCACGCTGAGTTGAATCCCATGAAATGCCCGAAGCCTTCACTTGCGTAACTGTAAATACCATTGGTCAGGTCAGGTCTGAATTTATTTAGACCGAAGAAGCTCATCATAAGTGCGAACATACCTACTCCGGCAATAGCCCAACCGATAAGAATAGCTCCTGTGTGTGCTCCGCTGGCAGCCATATCTCCAGAAACCGTGAAGATACCACTACCCAGAGTGGAACCGATAATAACGGCTACAAGCTTGGTAAAGCCAAGGCCCTTATCAGCTCCCTGCTGCATGTTATTTTCCATAATTTAAAATCCTCCAAAATAGCCAAAAAAATAATAGCCTTAAATAAAATAGTGATAATTAGTAGTGCAAATTCAATTCATCGTTAAAAACATAACATAATTACGAAACCCTTTCAACATTAAAATTTTACCTGTCAATCACAGTAAAGTGACAAAATCAGCCATAATATTTTACAAACAATAATAACTATAAAGTTTAATGGTTATTAATTTAACAAATCCAAACGGGATTTAAACACATTATGCATAAATGTTCGAAAATATTCATGACGGAAAAATCTGTCGAAGAAAATCAAAAAAAACAATAAAAAAACATTTATACACGTTCTTGACAAGATTAAATTGCGGAAGTATACTTGTATACATAAACACAGACCTAGCGCATATTCAGGCGCATATCGAAGAGAAAGAGGTGCAAAAATGCTTGAAAGATCAACAAAATCCAACCTGCTGGAACCGGGAGGCTTTAAGTATTCCTTACAGGACATTCCGGAGCCAAATCTGTACAGAGATCAGTTTCCGTATGATGAAGTGCCGAAGCTGGCGTTCAACCACAGACGTGTACCTATGAACATGCCGGAGGATATCTGGATTACAGATACATCCTTCAGAGATGGACAGCAGTCTATGGCTCCTTACACAGTTGATCAGATTGTACATTTATATAAGCTTTTATCCAAGCTGGGCGGACCTTATGGCCTGATCAGACAGTCCGAGTTCTTCGTATATACAAAAAAGGACAGAGAAGCTGTTGAAAAGTGTATGGACCTGGGGCTTAAGTTCCCTGAAATAACCGCATGGATTCGTGCAAGCAAGAAGGACTTCAAGCTCGTAAAGGATCTTGGAATCAAGGAAACAGGAATCCTGGTTTCCTGCAGTGACTACCATATATTTAAAAAGATGGGTATGACCAGAAGACAGGCAGTGGACTTCTATCTGGAAACTATAAGAGATGCCTTCGAGGCAGGTGTGGTTCCGAGATGTCACCTGGAGGATATTACAAGAGCAGACTTCTATGGATTCGTTGTTCCGTTTGTAAACGAAATCCACGAGCTGTCAGAACAGGCCGGTATCCCGGTTAAGATTCGTGCCTGTGACACTATGGGATACGGTGTTCCGTATACAGAAGCATCACTTCCGCAGAGTGTAGCAGGTATCATCTACGGTCTGCAGCACTATTCGGGCGTACCGAGCGAAATGCTTGAGTGGCACGGACACAACGACTTCTACAAGGGCGTTGCCAATGCTTCTACTGCATGGCTGTATGGCGCGTGTGCGGTAAACTGCAGTCTGCTGGGCATCGGTGAACGTACGGGAAACGTTCCTCTGGAGGCAATGGTATTTGAGTACGCAAACCTGAGAGGTTCACTGGACGGAATGGATCCGACAGCAATTACAGAAATCGCAAGATACTTCAAGGACGAAATGGGATATAACATTCCGCCGATGACTCCTTTCGTTGGAGAAAACTTCAACGTTACAAGAGCGGGAATTCACGCAGACGGTCTTATGAAGGACGAAGAAATATATAACATATTTAATACGAAGAAAATTCTTGGCAGAGCTCCGGGAGTAACAGTAAGCAAGACAAGCGGGCTGGCAGGAATTGCATACTGGATTAACGACCACTACGGACTAAAAGGAATAGATATGTTGTCCAAGGACAGCCCGATAGTTGCAGAGCTTAAGGACTGGGTTGATGAAATGTATGCCGACGGAAGAACAACCGCCCTTGCAAACGTGGAATTGGAAGCAAAGATTGATGAGCTGACAGGAGGCAAACTTAAATGATAGAATACAAGAGCATGTCTTTAGCAAACCAGATTTATGATGAACTGGAAAAGAGAATATTAACAGGCGTATATGCACCCGGCGAGACCATCTCAGAGAAGCGTCTCGTAGAGGAACTTAATGTAAGTCGCACTCCGATCAGAGAAGCTCTGACCAGACTGAATCAGGAACGACTGATTAAAGACGCACCGGGCGGAAACATGGTTGTAGGGGTATCCAGAAAGGATGCATATGATATGTTTCTCGTAAAGAGCCAGCTTGAGAATCTGGCTGTTCGCAGAGCTGCAGAAAACATCAGCCTGGAAGAAATGGAAAAGCTGGAAATGATTTATGATAAACAGGAATTCTATGCTCAGAAGAGAGACTATAAGACAGTCCTTGAACTGGACAATGAGTTTCACGAGGTGATGTACAGGGCAAGCAGAAGCATAACTTTGGAAACCATTCTTGAAGGTGTGCACCGCAAGCTTTTCAAGTTCAGAATGAATTCAATAGAGCATGAAAACAGAATCGATGCATCTGTAGCAGAGCACAAGGTAATTCTGGAGGCAATCAAAGAAAGAGATCCGAATGCTGCAGAGGCTGCATTGCTTGAACATGTGAACAACGCATGTGAATACTTTGTCGGAGGTGAAAAATAAAATGGGATTAACTATTGCACAGAAAATTATTAAGGAACACCTGATCAGCGGTGATATGACAGTAGGAAGCGAAGTCGCTTTGAAAATAGACCAGACGCTCACCCAGGATGCTACAGGAACCATGGCGTATCTGGAGTTTGAGACAATGGGAATTCCTCGAGTAAGAACAGAGCTGTCTGTAGCTTACATCGACCATAATACACTTCAGTCAGGCTTTATGAATGCCGACGACCACAGATTCATCCAGTCGATGGCAAAAAAATACGGCCTGTATTTCTCCAGACCGGGCAACGGAATATGTCACCAGGTTCATCTGGAAAGATTCGGCAAACCGGGCAAGACACTGATAGGTTCTGACAGCCATACACCTACAGGAGGCGGTATCGGAATGCTTGCATTCGGTGCAGGCGGACTGGACGTTGCTGTTGCAATGGGCGGCGGCGCATACTATATTACAATGCCAAAGATGTACAAGGTAAATCTTACAGGAAAGCTGCAGGATTTTGTAACCGCTAAGGATGTCAGTCTGGAAATCCTGAGAATCCTGTCAGTAAAGGGAGGAGTAGGTGCCATCATCGAATGGGGTGGCCCGGGAGTAGCAACATTGTCTGTACCTGAAAGAGCAACTATCACAAATATGGGAACAGAGCTTGGAGCAACAACTTCAATCTTCCCTTCAGACGAAGTAACTCGCGCATTCCTTGCAGCAGAAGGAAGAGAAGAAGATTACAGACCTCTTGCAAGTGACGAGGACGCAGTTTACGACAGAGTTATAGATATTGATCTGTCCACTCTTGAACCGCTGATTGCATGCCCTCACAGCCCTGATAATATCGTAAAGGTTTCCGAGCTTAAGGGAACTAAGGTTGACCAGGTATGCATCGGCTCATGCACAAACTCATCTCTGATGGATATGCTTAAGGTTGCAGCACTGCTTAAGGGCAGGACTATTCGCCCTGACGTGAGCCTTTCAATATCACCGGGTTCAAAGCAGGTTCTGGCAATGCTTGCCGACTGCGGTGCCCTTTCAGACATTCTTGCCAGCGGAGCGCGTGTACTTGAATGCGCATGCGGACCATGCATAGGAATGGGATTCTCACCTAACTCCGGCGGAGTTTCGCTGAGAACCTTCAACAGAAACTTCGAGGGAAGATCAGGAACTAAAGACGGTCAGGTTTATCTGGTATCTCCGGAAACTGCAGTTGCGGCAGCTTTGACCGGGGAAATCAGCGATCCGAGACTTCTTGGAGAAGACGGTGCCGGAATGCCGGAAATCGTAATGCCTGAAGCCTTCAAGATTGACGACAGTGCAATCATTCCTCCGGCAGATATCGAAGAGGCAAAGGAGCTTCCGATTCTTCGCGGACCGAATATCAAAGCTTTCCCGGACAGCAAGCCTCAGGAAGATGAATTAACTGCAAACCTGACATTAAAGGTAGGCGACAACATTACAACTGACCACATCATGCCGGCCGGTTCTAAGATTCTGCCTTACCGTTCAAATATTCCGCACCTGTCTCAGTACTGCTTCGAGGTATGTGACGAAACTTTTGCAGAAAGAGCAAAGGCAGCCGGTGAAAGCATTATCGTAGGCGGAAACAACTACGGACAGGGCTCATCCAGAGAACATGCCGCACTGGTGCCGCTGTACCTGGGAGTTCGTGCGGTAGTGGCAAAGAGCTTCGCACGTATCCACATAGCAAACCTGATTAACGCAGGAATCATGCCTCTTACATTCAAAAATCCTGATGATTACGACAAGCTGAACCAGGATGACAAGCTTACTGTTAAGAACATATATGCCGGTATGGACAGCGGAAGCTTCATCATGACTGTTGAGGGCTCAGGTGAACAGATTGAGCTTGAGGGCAGCTTTACAGACAGACAGAAAGATATTCTGAAATCAGGCGGCCTGCTTAAGTACGTAGCAAGAGGATAATAGGAAGAAAAGAGGATACAGAAATGACTGAATACATAGAAAAAGCCTGCGAGCAGTTCCGTACATTACTTGAGGAACAGCTTGCAAGGGTAGAAAATATGGAAAAGGGTGCAACTGCAAAGGATTTTTCCAAAATGGAGACAATCACTGTTGGGCTTGTCGGCGGCGACGGCATCGGTCCAATCATTATGAAGCAGGCTGAAGCAGTAGTCAGAAAACTGCTGGCAGAGGAGATTGAATCAGGCAAAATCGTGATGAAGACTATCGATGGTCTGACAATAGAAAACAGAATGGAACTGGGACAGTCTGTCCCGGATGACGTTCTTGCAGAAATCAAAAGCTGCGACGTTCTGCTTAAAGGTCCTACAACAACTCCTAAGGGCGGCACTATGGAAAGTGCCAACGTTACACTTCGCAGAGAGCTGGATCTTTACGCAAACGTTCGTCCTGTACAGGTTCCTTCCGAGGGAATCGACTGGATGTTCTATCGCGAAAACACAGAGGGAGAATACGTTCTTGGAAGCAAGGGTGTCGAAGTACCCGGCAAGCTTTCCATGGACTTCAAGGTTACAACTGAACCCGGAACCAGGAGAATAGCAAGAGCGGCTTTCGAATATGCAAAGGCTGCAGGCAAGACGAGAGTTTCCGTTGTAACAAAAGCAAATATAATGAAGAAAACTGACGGAAACTTCAGCAGAATATTCCACGAGGTTGCCGCAGATTATCCTGACATCCAGACAGATGAATGGTATATAGACATTATGACTGCGAACCTTGTGAACACAAAGATCAGAAATCAGTTCCAGGTATTCGTGCTTCCTAATCTTTACGGTGACATCATCACTGATGAAGCTGCTGAGATTCAGGGCGGTGTAGGCACTGCAGGAAGTGCCAACATGGGTGATCAGTATGCAATGTTTGAGGCAATTCACGGCAGCGCACCAAGAATGATCGAGGATGGTCTGGGCGACTATGCAAATCCGTCAAGTATATTCAAGGCTGCAGAGATGATGGTTCGCCACATCGGCCTGACTGACAAAGCCGACAAGCTGGCAGCAGTTCTTGCCGACAGCATGGAAAACGGTCCTCAGGTGACAGGACTTGCAGACGGCGCCAAAGGCAGCGAGCTTGCAGACTACGTAATCGAGCGTTTATAAGAAGTTCCATAAATACAAAAGATGCGTAGCATCGCAGAAGTCCTCGGCGTGGTCGCCTGCGGGAAAACTGCGAACTACGCATCCTTTATTCATTTAAAGCAATTTATAAGCGCTGCGGAATTAATAATTTTGCAGTTTAGCTTATCTTATATAATGTAATTTAACTTGTATAATAAAAATGCGTGGCATCGCAATTTTCCGCAGTCGTGATAACGACGAGGACCTTTTGCGAGCCACGCTTTTTATTTGATACAAGTTAATAATGCTTATTATGCAATTTCCAGTGCGATTTCCATCATCTTCGTGAAAGTAGTCTGTCTTTCTTCAGAAGTAGTCTGAGCTCCTGTGATGATATCATCGGAAATAGTGCAGAGGCAAAGAGCATTCTTGCCGGCCTTCATTGCTTCGTAGTACAGAGCGGCTGATTCCATCTCAACTCCCATTACGCCTAATTCCTTAAGCTTCATTTCTGTACCGGATTCGTCATAAAAAATGTCAGAAGAGTACATAGTACCTACATGAGCAGTAACTCCTAAATCTTCAGCAGCCTTTACAGCCTTCTGAAGAAGCTCGAATGAACATACTGCCGGAATCTGAGCATCAATCTTGAACTGAGAAGTCCAGTTGGAGTTAGTTACACTGGCCATAGCAATTGTAACATCCTTAAGCTTGATGTGTTCCTGAAGTGATCCTGCTGTACCAACTCTGATGATGTTCTTAACATCGTAGAAATTGAACAGCTCGTGGGAGTAGATTCCGATTGAAGGCATACCCATACCGGAAGCCATAACGGAAACTCTCTTGCCCTTGTAAGTTCCTGTATAGCCCTGAACTCCTCTTACGTTGTTGATCAGTACAGGGTTTTCCAGGAATGTTTCAGCGATAAACTTTGATCTCAGCGGATCTCCCGGCATGATAACTGTTTCTGCAAAGTCTTCTTTCTGACATGCTATATGTGGTGTTGGAATATTTGACATTTTAAACATCTCCTTTATATGCTAAAATAATTGATACATATAATTTACCCTATCATACAGGAGTTTGTCAAAGGAAAATGAACATGAACAAGAAGAAGGTCTGTATCATATACACAGGCGGAACCATTGGAATGGTTAACACGAAAAACGGATTTGCACCAAAGAAGGGCTACCTCCCCAAGGTTCTATCGCATATAGACGATTTGTATAATGAGAGCATGCCCGACTGGGACATTATCGAGTTCGAGCCGCTGCTGGATTCGTCAAACATAGCAGTTGAGCAGTGGAATCAGATAGGACATGCCATCGCAGACAATTACCGGGACTATGATGGTTTTGTTGTTCTCCACGGCACAGACACCATGGCGTACACCGCATCGGCACTTTCCTTCATGCTCGAGGGGCTATCCAAGCCTGTAGTGATCACCGGCTCGCAGATACCCCTTTCCGAAATCAGAAGTGATGGAAGAGACAATCTCATAACATCCGTAATGATTGCCGGGCAGGGAGTCGCCCGAGAGGTGTGTCTGTACTTCGGAAGCAGATTAATAAGGGGAAACTGTGCGACCAAGTCATCGGCAGACGGCCTGATTGCCTTCGACTCGCCCAATTATCCGTGTCTGGCAGAGGCAGGAATAGAGATTAAATACGACATGCCTCACCTGATGCACCGGAAGGGCGATAAAATGAACGATACCGAATTTCACCTGAGAGAGCTGAAACAGGTCTCTATCGGAGTTTTGAAAATATTTCCGGGAATCCAGTTCGACCTTTTCGAGCCGATAATGACAGAAAAGCTGAAGGGAATTGTGCTGGAAACCTTCGGAGCCGGCAACATTCCGAGCACTGACCGGAGCCTGCTTCACATTATAGAGAAGGCCTTCAGAAACGGGACAATTGTAACCGTCTGCTCCCAGTGCCACAGCGGCACAGTCAAGCTTGGAACCTACGAGACCAGTGCAGCTCTGACAAAGGCAGGTGCGGTAAGCGGATACACAATGACCACTGAGGCCGCAGTTGCCAAGCTTTACTATCTGTTCAGCTGCGGATACACGAGAGACGAAATCAAGGAACTTATGGAGGAAAATCTAAGAGGTGAGTTGTTGAAATAACAACAAGATTGTGATAAAATAATCAGATATTCGTTAGGAATCAATATTATCGCATATAAAGAGGAAGAGAAGATGAACAGTAAAAAATATGACGGAATGCTTTATGATTTCAGGGAGATAAAAGACCTGAAGGACATGATAAGCTCAAGCGCAAGGCTTTTTAAGAACGAAACAGCATATCTGCAGAAGGACAGACCGGGCGGGGATTTCGTGCCGCTTACATACGGCGAGTTCTACAAGCAGATGGAGGCACTTGGAACCAGACTGCTGGATCTTGGACTTAGGGACAAGAAGATTGCAGTAATCGGTGACAGCTGCTATGAATGGATTATGACATACTTTGCAGTAGTATGCGGTGTGGGCGTAATCGTTCCTCTGGACAAAAACCTTCCGAAGGAGGAACTGAGAAATCTGGTCAAGCGTTCAGAGGCAAGTGCCATCGTATACACCAAGCGCAGTGAAAAGAGCCTGAAGGACATTATGGAAGAGCCGGGCACTGTAGAATATTTTATCTCTATCGGTGACGACAGCCACAGCGACAAGGCGCTTTCTCTATCAAAACTCATAGAGGAGGGTAATCGCCTTCTGAAATCAGGTATCCGTGATTACATCGATGCGGAAATCGATCCGGACAAGATGGCAACTCTGATGTTCACATCAGGAACAACAGGCATGGCAAAGGGCGTAATGCTTTCACACAAAAATATTGTGGCAAACGTTTACAATATGTCCAAATACGTCAGCATACCGAAGGACGGAATTGTACTTTCAATTCTGCCGATTCACCATGCCTACGAATTCACATGCAGCATCTGCACTACCTTCTATCAGGGAAAAACTATTGCAATCTGTGAGGGAATCAAATACATTCAGAAGAACATGCAGGAATCCAAGGCAAACATCGTGCTGGGAGTTCCGCTTGTATTTGAAAAGATGTACAAGGGCATGTGGAAGCAGGCTGAAAAGCGCGGAGAGGCGGAGAAGCTGCGCAAGGCTATCGACCTGTCCAGAAAGATGAAACTATACAATAATACGGCTTTGATGAAGAAGCTGTTCAAGGCTGTTCACCACTCCTTCGGTGACAACATCAAGCTGTTTATCGCCGGCGGTGCAGCAATTGACCCTGCGGTAATAGAAGACTTCGAAGCTATGGGTCTTCCTATGATTCAGGGATATGGAATGAGCGAGTGCGCCCCTATCATTGCTGTTAACCAGGACCGTTACAGTAAAGCTGCTTCCGTAGGTAAACCTATGCCGGGAACTGAGGTTAAGATTCTTGATCCGGATGAGGACGGAATCGGAGAGGTTCTATGCAAGAGCGACTCCGTAATGCTCGGATACTATGAGAATCCTGAGGCAACTGCCGAGGTTCTGCAGGACGGATGGCTTCATACAGGTGATATCGGTTATCTTGATGAGGACGGCTTCCTGTATCTGACCGGAAGAAAGAAGACTGTCATCGTAACCAAGGGAGGCAAAAACATATTCCCTGAAGAGGTTGAGGCCGTTCTTATGGAAAGTGAACTGATTCAGGAAGTAGTTGTCTACGGAAAGGTAGATGAAAAGGTAGGAAATGTAATGGTAAGCGCAGACATCTTCCCTAACTACGGTGCGCTTGAACAGGCCAGAGGAAAGATGGAGCCGGGCGAAATCTACAACTTCTACAGAGAACTTGTGGATGAAATCAACAAGAAAATGCCTGCATATAAGGCTGTAAAGAGAATAAATATTAGAGACAGGGAATTTGACAAGACCACAACGGGAAAAATCAAGAGATACGGTAACATCAGCGAGACTGAAGAGGGGGAAGCATCTTTGAATATGGGATATATTCAGAAGAAGGAAGCTGAAATCAAGAGGGCGAAAAGGTTTGTGAAGGAACTGAATGAGTCTGACGATCCGTATGTCAGATATAAGGAAAGCCGTCCTGTTACCGACATTAAGAACATGTTTGAGACGAGCGTGGCTCTGTATGGGGACAACGTTGCCTTCAGACAGAAATTCGAGAGAAATGAACCATACAGGTGCATCACATATAAAGAAGCACTGGATGACGTAAACGGTCTGGGTACTGCTCTTATCAACAGAAATCAGAAGGGCAAGAGAATTGCCGTTATCGGCGAAACCTGCTATCAGTGGGAAAGCTCATACCTTGCAGTTATATGCGGTACAGGAATGGTAGTGCCTCTTGACAAGGAACTGAGTGCCGAGGATCTGGAGGGTCAGATTATTGACGCGGAGGTTACTGCAGTAATCTTTGACAGGAAGTATGAGAATATGTTCAGGGAAATGAAGGCTTCGGGAAGAACAAAGCTGGAGCTGCTGGTAAACTTCTGGTCTGAAGAACATACCGAAGAGGTTCTGTCCTGGAAAGCTTTGATAGAGGAAGGAAAACAGCAGGTTGCACATGGGGACAGACAGTTCATCGATGCGGAAATCTATGGAGACGAACCTGCGGTAATCCTGTATACTTCCGGAACAACAGGCATGGCAAAGGGCGTAATGCTGTCACATTACAATCTGGCTTTCGACCTGATGGGTGCGCCTACAGTGCTTAAGGTGAACACCTCCGACATTTTCTTCTCAGTGCTGCCTGTGCATCACACTTATGAATGTACATGTGCGTTCCTGATGCCTCTGTACAAGGGTGCGTCAATCGCATACTGTCAGGGACTGAAGTATATAGTGAAGAATCTTGAAGAGGTTAAGCCTACAATGATTCTGGGAGTTCCTGTTCTTATAGAATCGCTGTATAAGAAAATCTGGAAGGGAATCAGAGAAAAGGGCAAGGAAAAGACCTTTAAGAAGCTGATTGCAGCTAACAGAAAGACTAAAAAGCTGGGACTTGATATTACCAAGCCTTTCACAAAGGAAATTCTGGATATTTTCGGCGGAAGAATGAGAGTAATCATCTCCGGCGGAGCTGCTATCAATCCTGAAATCCTGCAGTTCTTTAACGATATCGGAATCATTGCTGTACAGGGCTACGGACTGACAGAGTGTTCACCTATGACTGCTTTGAACCCGGATGTTGAAAAGTATATGAAGAATACGTCAGCCGGACATCTTCTTCCGGGTATGGAGGTTAAGATTGCCGATGCGGATGAAGACGGCATCGGAGAAATATGTTTCAAAGGTGCAAACGTGATGCTGGGATACTACAACAATCCTGAGGCTACGGCGGACGTTATAAGGGACGGATGGTTCCATACAGGAGA
>JBJESZ010000006.1:0-2514 GCA_051883055.1 Emergencia sp. | reverse complement strand
AAGAAAATAAAGAGATTTGTCGATAGCAATAAAAACAGCTAAACATTGACAGATAGCCGTTTCTAATATATAATAATGCGATACGTATGGGGTAATACCGTGCGGTAAGAAGGAGGATGTATATATTATGGCAGAAGAAATACTACTGACCCAGGAGGGTTATGATAAATTAGAAGAAGAAAGAGATTATCTTGTTGCTGTCAGAAGAAAAGAAGTATCTGAAAGACTTAAAGAGGCGATCTCATACGGAGACCTTTCTGAAAATGCTGAGTACGATGCGGCTAAGAACGAGCAGGCTGAACTTGAAGAGAGAATCAACAAGGTTGAGAACATGCTTAAGAATGCCAGAATCATCAATGAAGACGAGATTTCAGACGATCAGGTTAACGTTGGCGTAACAGTAACAGTAACAGATACAGACAACAACGAGGAACTGCACTTTGTTATCGTAGGATCGACAGAGACTGATCCTTTTGCTGAACCAGCTAAAATTTCAAATGAATCCCTGGTTGGCCAGGGCCTTCTTGGTAAGAAAATCGGCGAAGTGGCTGAAATTATCGTACCGGATGGAACACTGCATTATAGAATTGACAATATTGTGAAATAGAAAAGGTGGTTGAATCAAATGAGTGAGGAAATGAATGTAAATGTAAACCCGGAAGTTGAAGAGCTTTCGGAGGAAAAAATCGGCGAACAGAGACAGATCAGACGTGAGAAGCTGAAGAAGCTTCAGGAAGCAGGAAGAAACCCTTTTATTCATGAAACATGGAATGTGACTGCTCACAGCATGGACATCAAGGACAACTTTGATGCAATGGAGGACCAGGAGGTTTCATGTGCAGGAAGAATTATGGCCTTCAGACAGATGGGTAAGGCATCCTTCATCGATATTCAGGACAAACAGGGAAGAATCCAGTGCTACGTTAGAAAAGACGCTATCGGTGATGAAGAGTACAGCTGGTTCAAGACTTATGATATCGGTGATATCGTTGGTGTTGAAGGAACAGTATTCAAGACTAAGCACGGCGAGGTATCTATCAAAGTAAGCAACATCGTACTTCTTTCCAAATCTCTGCAGGTTCTTCCTAACAAATGGCATGGACTGAAGGACACAGATATCAGATACAGACAGAGATATACTGACCTTATCATGAATCCTGAGGTAAGAGAGACATTCTACAAGAGATCCAGAATCATTCACGAAATCAAGAGAGTTCTTGAAGAGGATTACGGATATCTTGAAGTAGATACTCCAATTCTTACACCGATTGCAGGTGGTGCGGCTGCCAGACCTTTCGAGACACACCATAACACACTGAACATGGATCTTAAGATGAGAATCTCCAACGAATTATATCTGAAGAGACTTATCGTCGGCGGCCTGGACAGAGTATACGAAATGGGTAAGATGTTCAGAAACGAAGGTATGGACAGAAATCACAACCCTGAGTTCACTTCCATGGAATGCTACATGGCATACGGAAATATGGAAACTATGATGGAAGTAACTGAACAGGTTGTTTATAAGGCTGCTATGGCTGTTAACGGTACACCGATCATCAGCTACCAGGGCAAGGAATTCGATGTTACTCCGCCTTGGAGAAGACTGAACATGGCTGATGCTGTTAAGGAAATTACAGGCGTAGACTTTGCTAAGATTGATACTGACGAAGAAGCAAGAGAAGCTGCTGCCGCATACGGTATGGATGCAGATGAAATCAAGGATTTCACCAGAGGCAAGCTGATTGCGGAAATGTTCGAGGAATACTGTGAAGATGTTCCGGGATATCTGGATGGACCGGTATTCGTAGTAGGACATCCTGTAGAGATTTCACCTCTTGCCAAGAGAGACCCTGAAGACCCGAGAATTACCAGAAGATTCGAAGCTTATATCAACTGCTGGGAAATCGCAAACGCATTCTCCGAGCTGAACGACCCGATCGATCAGTACGAAAGATTCGTAGAACAGCAGGCACAGCTTGACTCAGGCGAAGACGACGAGGCACATCCAATGGATATGGACTTCGTAAACGCTCTGGAAGTTGGTCTTCCTCCAACAGGCGGTCTGGGAATCGGTATCGACCGTGTAATCATGCTTATCACTGATGCACCAAGCATCAGAGATATTATCCTGTTCCCTACGATGAAGCCTGAAAAGAAGGCTGGCGCAAAGACTGCTGAAGAAAAGAGAGTTCAGATTACTGACAAGACTAAGATTGAAGTTGAACCTTTATTCGAGGAATATGTAGACTTTGACTCATTCTCAGCATGTGATTTCAGAGCTGTTAAGATCAAGAAGTGCGAAGCTGTTCCGAAGAGCAAGAAGCTTCTGAAGTTCGTTCTTAACGACGGCTCCGGCACAGACAGAATCATCTTATCAGGTATTCACGACTACTATGAACCTGAAGAGCTTGTTGGAAAGACTGCAGTTGCAATCACTAACCTTCCACCAAGAAAGATGATGGGAGAAGAATCCAACGGTATGCTTCTGTCATGCGTAAACAACTACGACGG
>JBJESZ010000005.1:1268-4285 GCA_051883055.1 Emergencia sp. | reverse complement strand
GCAGCATCAAGCTCTTCATCAATCATATCTCTAACTTTAGAGATAGAATCTTCAGACAGCCTTTCCCCCGTAGCTGCATTTATTCCATAAGAAAGGTCCATAGGATACCTTGTGTTAAAGCTTTCCTCAGAACCGATAAACAGGCTTGTTGTTGAGGACATAACTACGAGAACCATGGTACACAGAATGCAGATTGAAGCCAGTCCCGCACCGTTTCTCTTCATACGGTATGACATGGAGGAAACGGATACAAAATGACTCTTTTTATAATAATACCCCTTATTCTTTTTCATTGCTCTGCATAAGGTGACCGATCCTGTTGTAAACAGCATAAAGGTTGCAATAATTACCATAATTACAGCGATAAAGAAGATGCTAAGGGCTGCAAGTGGTGACTTGATGCTTACTGCTATACAGTACGCTCCTATGAGTAACATAATACCTGTTATGGCAATCAGTGCATTTCCCTTAGGGGCTTTCTCCCCTACTTTTTCACTGTTCAGCAGATTGAGTGCATTGGTTCTTCTTATTTTAATAAAGCTGCTTACAAGAATTATCAGGAAAATAACGGTGAACACAAGCAGTGTCATTGCTACAGCCGCAAAAGGAATTCTGAAATTCAGTGTGGCTTCGTGCCTTATAACCTTCATCAGCCCCATATCTGCCAGTTTTGATAGAAGAATCCCCAGAAAAAGTCCGGCACAGATGCTGAATACCCCGATTATCAAAGCTTCCCATGTGGCGATTGTTGACAGCTTTCTCTTGTCCATCCCCAGAACGTTGTACAGCCCGAACTCGCGGTTTCTGCGCCGAACCAGAAAAGAGTTGGTATAGAACAGAAAGATGAAGGCAAATACTGCTACAACAAACTGTCCAAAATGCATAATCATGTTCAGACTGCCTCCGCCGCCCATTTCACGGTACAGAGGATTGTCACAGAGTGAGGATATAATATAGAACATCATTACCATACCGATGCAGGTCAGAATATATGGCAGATAAAGTTTCTTGTTCTTCCTGATTGTGGTCAGTGCAAGCTTAGGATAGAAGCCGAATCTCATCGTAACTCGCCCCCTGTCTGAAGCATTGCCAGTGTATCCGAAATTTTCTGGTACATCTGATCGTTGGTACATTCACCTCTGTAAAGCTGGTGGAAAACTTCTCCATCCTTGATGAAGAGGACTCTGCCCGCACAGCTGGCTGCTTTTACCGAGTGGGTTACCATCAGAATAGTCTGCCCTGCCTGATTTATTTCCCCGAACAGCTTCAGAAGTTCGTCTGAAGATTTGGAGTCCAGTGCTCCGGTAGGCTCATCCGCAAGTATCAGCTTAGGATTGGTTATCAAAGCTCTCGCAACGGCGGCGCGCTGCTTCTGACCGCCGGACACCTCGTAAGGATATTTCTTTAGAAGTTCTGTGATTCCCAGGCTTTTTGCGATTGGAATAAGCCTCATATGCATCTCCTTGTAGCTTACACCTGCAAGCACAAGGGGCAGATAGATATTATCCTCCAGGCTGAATGTATCCAGCAGATTGAAATCCTGGAATACAAAGCCTAAGTTGTCTCTTCTGAAATCGGCTACATCTTTTTCACTGATCTGACTGAAGTCTCTGCCGTCGAGAATAATTTTCCCGGCAGTAGGTCTGTCCAGAGATGCCAGATTGTTTAAAAGGGTTGTTTTTCCTGAGCCGGATTCACCCATTATTGCAACATATTCCCCCTGTTCAACGCTGAAGTTAACGTTTTTCAGGGCCTCGACCTGATTTCCGCCAAAACGTGTCGTATATACTTTTCTAAGTCCCGTAACTTCTAATAAACTCATTTCGTTACCTCCTTTTTACAAGGATATAATATCAAAAAAAAGAAATGAAGCTCCATAGATTTTGCTTACATTTCTCTTATGAATTCTTACATTTTTGTAAGGTGTACCGTAAAAACAGAACCTTCCTCCGGCCTGGATGTTACGGAAATGCTGTGGCCCAGGTTGTCGCAGATTCTTTTGCATAGATACAGGCCCAGGCCGCTGGCCTTCTTGTCTTCTCGGCCATGATATCCGGTATACCCTTTTTCGAAAATTCTAGGCAGATCCTCTGATGCAATTCCCATTCCAGTGTCCTTAATCGAGACCGCGTCCGGCTCTGTCCATTCTATGGTTATGCTGCCTGAAGGTGTATATTTCAGGGCGTTTGAAATAATCTGCTCTATTACGAAGCCGAGCCACTTTTCGTCGGTTACCACCTTCTTGTTGATCGGCTCATAAATTAATTTCAGTCCTCTTGTGATGAACTGTCCTGACAGTTTTCTGATGCTCTGTCTGATGACATCGTCGATTTCCACCTCACTGAAGAGGTAGTCTGTGCTGTCTGAATCAAGCCTCAGATATGTCAGCACCATTTCCACATACTGTTCTATACGTAAAAGGTCTTCCTGCAGCTGCCTTGCCACAGGGCTGTCCTCGCTTTGAAGCAGGAGCCTCATGGAGGCTATGGGAGTTTTGATCTGATGGACCCAGACTGTGTAGTAGTCAATCATGTCGTAATACCTGGCGTTCAGATCAGCGTTCATTTTCTCGCGCTGCTCTTCTAGAAGACTGATAATCATTCTGTAATTTTCGTCATCTATCCCTTTATATGCAGTCAGAGCTTCTACCATATCAGACGGAAGCTTCCTCATAATATGAAGTTTCTTGTTCCTCTTCCAGCCGGAATACAGGCATAATCCACCGAAAATCAAGCCGGCAGCAAGACACAAAATCACCGAGTAAGCTATTACAGCAACAGGTGTGCCGTATAGAAACATGACTGCCGCAGAAATACTGATGCACAGAAGAAATACAGCAATTGTGACCAGGTGGCTCCTGATATATTTTAAGAAAAATTCCATGAGTCACTCTCCTACTCTACTATATATCCTACACCGTGCTTAGTCTCTATGAAGCCTTCAAGGCCGGCATTCTGAAGCTTTTTACGCAGTCTGTTCACATTGACAGTCAGTGTGTTTTCATCAACAAATTCGTC
>JBJESZ010000005.1:0-1168 GCA_051883055.1 Emergencia sp. | reverse complement strand
GATATGTCCAGCAGTACAAGATGAGGGTCAAATTCAGCGAACTCAGACATGATATCTCTGAAATTGCCTGCTGCTCTGCACTGTATATCCCAAAGCTCCGTTTCCTTTATTATGGCATCAGCAATGCCTTTATCATCCTCTACAATAAAAATCCTGTACATCTCTTCGTCCTCTCTTACCCATTCTAAAACAAAAGCCGGGAAAATGCTATCCCCGGCTTTTATAAAAAACATTTTATTTGAAGTATTCAACAGCAGCTCTGAACATCTGCATATCGAATTCACCCGGAACGTTCTTGTACAGTCCGTCTCCGATTCTTTCGGAGTGCCCCATCTTACCAAGAACCTTACCGTCAGGTGATGTGATACCTTCGATTGAAGCATATGAACCGTTTGGATTGTACTGAATATCAGCACTTACGTTTCCGTCAAGGTCTACATACTGAGTGATAATCTGACCGTTTGCTGCCAGTTCTTTAATCAGCTCTTCTGAAGCGATGAATCTTCCTTCTCCGTGTGAAATAGGAACTGTGAAGATATCTCCCGGTTTTACGTTCGCCAGCCATGGTGACTTGTTGGAAGCAATTCTTGTTCTTACAAGCTTGGACTGGTGGCGGGCAATTTCGTTATAAGTCAGCGTTGGGCAGCTTTCATCAGTGTCCATAATCTTTCCGTAAGGTACAAGACCCAGCTTGATAAGAGCCTGGAAACCGTTACAGATACCAGCCATCAGACCGTCTCTGTTTTCTAACAGATCAGTTACTGCATCCTTAACTTCCTTATTTCTGAAGAATGCTGTGATGAACTTACCGGAACCGTCAGGTTCGTCTCCGCCTGAGAATCCGCCAGGGATGAAGATGATCTGAGCTTCCTTAACCTTAGCAGCGAAGTCTTCAACTGATTTTGCAATTGAAGCAGCTGACAGATTGTTGATTACAAAGATTTCAGGATCTGCACCTGCATCGCGGAATGCCTTGGCTGAATCGTATTCACAGTTTGTTCCTGGGAATACAGGAATCAGAACCTTAGGGCATTCAACCTTAATCTTTGCATGTGGTCTTTCTGTTGCCTCATATGTGAATGTGTCTATCTTGTTTTCTTCAGGCTCAATGTTGCAGCTGTAGATTGATTCAAGCTTGTCTTCGTATGTCTTTACAATATCTGCAAGA
>JBJESZ010000004.1:0-23129 GCA_051883055.1 Emergencia sp. | reverse complement strand
GAATTTATATACATGGCACGATTTTTTGGAACTGCCGAAAAAAGCCCAAAAATCAGGCACGAATTTCTTCGGATGCTTACTCTGGCCCGGGTTTTCTTGTCAGAAGGTGTAGATTTGCAAAGAGAAGAATGATTTATATAAGGAAAGCAGCAGGAAAAAAATGACGGCTATATATTATAACCATCATGTACATGTAAAATATAGGTGATATATTTGAGTTTTCCTGTAACAGATGGGATTTCAGAGGTGGACGGCAGTGGATCAATGAATTATATTTGTAAATATTCATACAGGCGAATTTTCATGTTTCTTGACAGTTTGTGTCTGGGCCATTATGCGGATTTCAGCTAAATCAAAGCCAAAATCCGGGCCTTTTCTTTGGATTTCGGAAAATCGTGCCTGCCGCGTGACTGAAGGCGGCACGAAATGAGTAAAAAGCCTGCCGCGTACCTAAAAACGGCACGAAATGAGTAAGGAGGCGCCGCTCTAACGAATACTATTCGTTAAGGCGACAGCCCCCTGATATCCTTACTCAATCATTTCAACACCCTCTTTTGTTGGATAGAATTGAAGGGCATCCTGAACTGTTATAAATGATCCGGCATCATTCCAGCTGTCTGTCATTCGTTTTTCCATTGCTGTCATTGCAGGATACTGGAGCCAGCTTCGTTGATGCGTATAATTGATCCAGCTGCTGATTATATAGTCATCCTGAATTTCCTCAATTGGATAAGCAACATAGCCACGGTAATCCTCACCTTGCCGCGGCATAGAAAAGGTTGCAAAAACATCTGTACTTGTTTGCTCTCCCCAGAAAATGCTGCTGGATGTAAAAGTCTGATTACCCAGATAATAGTAAGGAGCAGCGAAGGTCTCTCCATCATTGTCATACAGAACACGTCCGGACACTTCGCCGTCAGAAGCCCATCCTTCCGAAATATCTCGATATACCGGCCAAAGCTGAATTGACTCTGTGCCGTAAAACCCGGGATCGGTAGTCCAAAGGAAATGATGGAAAATCATCCATCTTTCTCGTTCACCAGGCATTTGCACTCCAACACCGGTAATGCGTAGCTCTTTAACATCATAGACAGTGCTTTCCTCGATCTGATGATTCTCTTCATTACCATAATAAGAAGTTACCGTTCTGCCGTTATTCACTGGTTCGTCCGTGATGTCAACTACAACCTGTAAAGCCCCATCACAAGCTTCAATGTCTTCTGGCGTGAGATCGTTCAAAACATATTCCGGGAAGCCGAGTTCAATGAGGTGTTTCTTGATTACCTCCACTTCAGTATGTTCTGACAAATCCACTGTACTCCAGTCCATCGGATAACTGCCACCGAAAAAATAACCAAAAGCACCGCCGATAATAAGCACTGAAAGGAGAATGAGTACGATACACCTGTCTGTCACCTTGATACTTACTGTTTGAATTGAATAACCGGCTTCATCAAGCTCTTTTGAGAGCTTATGTATATTACGAATAATGAAGATGTATCCAATGACCATTGCTACAGCAATTACCAGTCCGTTATACCGGATAACAGCCAGAACGCACATGAGTGCATACCAGATAATCAGGGCAACCGCACCTCCGGCTCGCGGAGGAAGATTTACTTTCTTCTGCACAGCTCTGAGGCCTTGCCAGAGGCATAAAAACTCGACAAACAGAAGCAACAGGTTTGCAGCAGTCAGCACCGATGTGACAGGGACAGTAAAAACTGTGCTTTGAATAATGGTTGTATTTAGAATCAGCATCGGGAAAAAGTATGCTGCACGAATCAATGTTATAACATAGCAGTTTTTAAACCATTTGTTTTCACGTCGGAGAGGACGAAAACCCAATAGTGACAGCACCATTCCAACGGCAGGCAGAAAATAATCCAGGCACCAGAGGTTCAGCGTAATGGTGCAAAGCGCGATGCCTATGAGAACACGGTTCATGGATTTTCTCCATGGGGTTACGTATTCAACAATATCATCAGGGGGAAAATCTGAAACGGCTTTTACAAGAATTGCCTCAAAATCCCTTTCGCTCACTGATTCCCATTCATTATTACTCATGTACTTCACCTCCTAACAGCCTGCGAAGCTGCTTTTTCAAGCGATACAGTTTTCCCTCGACTGCTCTTTCAGTCATACCCAGTTCGGAAGCAATCTGGGCAGTTGACTGAAAGTAATAATACTTCCTGTAAAACAGCATCTTGTCTCGGGGTGATAACTGACATAAAGCGTGATTAAGCGCATTTTGTCGCTCTTTTTGTAAAATCAGCTCTTCAGGACCCGGTTCCGGCGATGGCATACCATACGGTATTTCTTCAACGCTATTATGTCGGTGCGCATCCCTTGTATAGTTCAGTGCAGCATTTCTGGTAATTGCCGTTAACCATGCGTTCCAGCTTCCTCGTTCCCGGTCGAACTGCTCTATTCTCTCCCAGATACGCATTGCAACTTCTGAAAGGCAGTCTTCCTGATCCTGTGGATTTTGCAAAATAGGCGAAATGATATATTTCATCAGTGGCCCATAGTGCAGCAATAAGGCGTCCATGCCTTTTTCATTTCTTTGCAGCAGCAGCTCAATAATATTCTGTTCTTGCACAGCATGGCATCCTCTCGGATTTGTTTCTACCTTATTATACACGAGCTGACAAGAAAACCCACGGGTTTCAACCGCTTTTATGAAAACAATCCGACACAGTCCGAACCGTTTAACGGATTAATTATGCAGCAGGAATAATTATGAAGTGTTAGAGGTATTGAGATTACTGCAAATAAGTATTACAATAGAAACTGGTAATATTATGCAACCTAGTATTTGATGTGGTGAGCTATGAAGAACAATACTAAGACAATATATGACATATCAGAAAAAGCAGGTGTATCGACGGCAACGGTTTCCCGAGTAATGAACGGAAGCGATAAGGTAAAAGAAAGCACCAGGGAAAAGGTTCTTAAAGTAATTGAGGAATACGGATATGAGCCAAATGCCTTTGCAAGAGGTTTAGGTACAGGCTCTATGAAGACGATCGGTATAATGTGTGCCGATGTTGCAGATATATATCTTGCAAATGCGGTCTCGTTTCTTGAAAGAGGACTGAGGGAAAAGGGATTTAATACCATACTCAGCTGCAGCGGATATGAATACGATCAGAAGGTTAGAAGCCTCAGGAATCTGGAAAACAACGGGGTTGACGCAATCATTCTGGTCGGATCTCAGTATATAGAGAAAAACAGCAAACAGAACGAATATATTAAAGATGCTTCAAAGAGGATTCCGGTTATGCTTTTGAATGGCTATCTGAAAGGTGACAATATTTATTGCAATATGTCAGATGACCGCGAAGCGTATTACGAAGCAACTCAAATACTGATAGATTCAGGATGCTCTGTGATAATGTTTCTGTACCGGGAAGCTACATACAGTGCCTTAAAGAAGTACAATGGATATGCTGAGGCACTTGAAGAGAATCTGATAGAGAAAGATGATCAGTTAAAGGTAATGTGTAACAGTAAAATCGATGGCGTAAAAGAAGCTCTTGCAGAAACATATGATGAGCTCTGCAAAAAAGGTAAGCAGATTGATGCCATACTGGCTGCAGATGATGAACTTGCAGTAGGAGCAATAAAATTCCTTGCTGAAAAAGGAATTAAGATTCCAGAGGAGGTTTCTGTCATCGGTTGTAACGATTCTGTTCTTGCAATTACATGCTGTCCGGAATTGTCTTCAATTGATAATAAATGTGAGGTTTTGTGTGTTAACACAGTAAATACACTGATGAGAATTCTGAATAATCAGGATGCCTCAAACAAGACAATGGTTATGTCTGAATATATTAAGAGAAACACAACGCGGTTATAACGCGATTATGAAGGAGATTTTCATCCGGCTTGTCTGTACCAGTTCAGCCCAACTGCAGATGAGCCGGCTTTTTCATGCTGAAAAAGTATACAAAAAAACTTCCTGTCCTTTGAACTCATAAAAATACAAAAAAGAGAAAAGTTATGCTTGCATACAAATTCGCAGAGTTGTATAATATTCGACAGTGATTGAAAGGAGTTCATTAATGAAGGGCATTATTATTTTTGAAGACGGAACTATTTTCAAGGGAAAAGGTTTTGGCTGGAGCGGTACCAGAGTGGGCGAGCTGGTATTCAACACAGCCATGACAGGATATCAGAAGACCCTGACGGATCCGTCCTACAGCGAACAGATTATAACTATGACTTATCCGCTTCTTGGAAACTATGGTATCAATGAGACGGATTATGAATCCGACCGAATCTACGCCTTCGGAGTTGTTGCAAACGACGTGTGCTTCGAGCCCAGCAACTGGAAATCAGTCATGAATATAGATGCATGGCTGAAGGAACAGAAGGTTCCCGGCGTATATAATGTAGATACCAGAGAAATAACAAGAAAACTGAGGAATGAAGGAAATCAGAAGTGCCTGATATCCAATGAGGATATTCCCATCAGCCAGCTTAAGGCAATGCTTGCAGCCGAAACCTTAAGAGGCGATCAGATGAAGGATGCAGGAACTAAGGAAACAGTGAAATGGGAAAAGGAAGGCAACAAATACAACGTGGCGGTTCTGGACTTCGGGGTAAAGACAAATATCCTGAAAGAGCTGTTTAACAGAGGCTGCAACCTTACCATTTATCCGTACGGCACGAAGGCAAGAATTATCCTCGCGGACAAGCCGGATGGAGTATTTCTGACGAACGGCCCCGGAGATCCGGTAGAAGCAACAGAGGCTGTGACTATCATTGAGAAGCTGATTACAAACAGCAATTACGGCCCGAACCAGATGCCAATATTCGGTATCTGCATGGGACATCAGCTTATTGCCCTGGCACAGGGAGGAAGCACATATAAACTAAAATACGGACACCGCGGCTGTAACCACGGCGTGTTCGACAAAAACAACGGCAGAAGCTTTATCACTTCCCAGAACCACGGCTATGCAGTTAAGGCGGAGAGCATCGTGCTCAAGGGTCTGGAGGTTACTCACCTGAACCTGAACGACGGCACGGTGGAAGGCATGCAGCATCTGTCAAAACCAGTTTTTTCCGTTCAGTTTCATCCGGAGTCAAGTCCCGGACCGAACGACACGGGATATCTGTTTGATAAATTCATCGATTTAATGGAAGGGGGTACGCTGTAATGCCGAGAGATTTTACGCTTCAAAAGGTTTTGATAATCGGCTCCGGTCCGATAATAATCGGGCAGGCCGCAGAATTCGACTATGCCGGAACCCAGGCATGCAAGGCTATCACCGAGGAAGGAATCGAGACTGTACTTATTAACAGCAACCCTGCGACAATCATGACAGACCAGGGGATTGCAGATAAGGTATACCTGGAGCCTATCACAGAAGAGGCAGTGATAAAAATCCTGGAGAAAGAAAAACCACAGGGAGTACTTGCAGGCTTTGGCGGACAGACAGGTCTGAACCTGGCTATGGCACTGGACGAAAAGGGCGTGTTCGAGAAACACAACTGCAAGCTTCTGGGTGTCAATAAAGAGAGTATCCACAAGGCTGAAGACAGAGAAGCCTTCAAGGAACTGATGATGAACATCGGCGAACCTATTCCGCCGAGCACTATCGCAACAACCTTAGAGGAGTGTCAGGAGTTTGCAAAGGAAATAGGGTATCCCGTTATCATCAGACCGGCATATACACTCGGCGGTACAGGCGGTGGAATCGCGCATAACGACGAGGAGCTGGAGCACTTCTGCAAGATGGGTATGGAGAAGAGTGCCATAGGGCAGATACTGCTGGAAAAGTCAGTTGCAGGCTGGAAGGAAATCGAATACGAGGTTATCAGGGACAGCAAGGATAACTGCATCATCATCTGCAGCATGGAGAATCTGGATCCGGTAGGGGTACACACCGGAGACAGCATAGTAGTTGCACCTACCCAGACTCTGAACGATTCCCAGTATCAGATGCTTCGTGACTCGTCTCTGAAAATAATAAGAAATCTGGAAATCGAAGGCGGATGTAACGTACAGTTTGCTTTGAATCCTGACAAGGATGAATATATTGTAATCGAGGTTAATCCGCGTGTAAGCCGTTCATCGGCACTTGCATCAAAGGCTGCAGGCTATCCAATCGCCAAAATCGCTGCCAAGATAGCTATCGGATACACCCTTGATGAGCTGAAAAATTACGTGACACAGGGTTCAAGCGCCTGCTTTGAACCGGCACTTGACTACTGCGTTGTCAAATTCCCTAAGTGGCCTTTTGACAAGTTCAGAACAGCATCCAGAAAGCTGGGAACACAGATGAAGGCAACCGGTGAAATCATGGCCATCGACAGAAATTTTGAAAGTGCTCTGCTTAAGGCTATCGCATCACTGGAAATCGAGGGAACAGGACTGAGAACTCCTTACGTTTCCGGTCTCGATGACAATAGGCTGCTGGAAAAGATGCTTCAGTGCGACGACGAAAGAATCTTCTGCATTGCAGAGCTTTTCAGAAGAGGGCTGAAAACAGTCGACGAGATATTCGAGCTGACTAAGATTGACCGCTGGTTCCTTAACAAAATAAACGGAATCATAATCATGGAGCAGACTCTGAAGACTGAAGAGGTCACTGCCGACCTTATCAGAGAGGCAGAAATGAGAGGTTTCACTGATGACGAAATCCTGAACCTTACAGGCATGAAAAGGGAAGTGCTTCAGGATATCAGACTTTATCATGAAATATATCCTGTATATAAAATAGTTGACACCTGTGCCGGTGAGTTTGAAGCTCTGACACCTTACTACTACCAGAGCTTCGGCGGCGAAAACGAAAGCCACAGATCACCAAACGAAAAAATTCTGGTAGTCGGCTCCGGTCCAATTCGTATCGGACAGGGAATCGAATTCGACTACTGCTGCGTTCAGGGCGTGTGGGCTTTGAAGGAACTCGGATATGAGTCAATCATCATCAACAACAACCCTGAGACCGTCAGCACAGACTTTGATACCTCAGACAAGCTGTACTTCGAGCCGCTGCACACCGACGACGTTATGAACGTTATCAAGCAGGAAAGGCCGGAGGGTGTAATCCTTCAGTTCGGCGGACAGACCTCCCTGAACCTTGCGTCAAAACTGGCAGAGAGAGGTATCAAAATCCTCGGAACGCAGAACAAATACATCGACCTGGCCGAGGACAGAGAAAAATTCTCGGATCTTCTGGACCTTCTGGACATCGCAACTCCAAAGGGATGTGCGGTTCGTACAGAGGCAGAGGCCTTCGAAGCGGTTGAAAGACTTGGTTATTATCCTCTGATGGTAAGACCGTCATTCGTAATCGGCGGACGTGCTATGCAGGTAGTCTACTCCGATGACGAGCTTCGCAAATATCTGAAGGAAGCTGTAAAGATGTCACACGAGCACCCGGTACTTATCGACAAGTACGTTGAGGGTAAGGAAATAGAAGTAGATGCCATTGCCGACGGCGAGAACGTTCTCATACCGGGAATTATGGAGCACGTGGAGAGAACGGGTGTCCACTCCGGCGACAGCTGCACCGTTTACCCTACTTATTCGCTTCCGCAGGAGGTTATCGACGAGCTGGTCGTAAGCACCAAGAAAATCGTGAAAGCACTGCACATTGTCGGCCTTGTAAATATCCAGTACGCATGGGACGGCAACAAGGTCTACGTCATCGAGGTGAACCCGAGAGCCTCGCGTACCGTTCCGATTCTGTCAAAGGTTACAAAGGTTCCAATGGTAAAGATTGCTGTTGCAGTTATGACCGGAAGCAGACTTGCCGACATGGAATGGGGCGTGGACCTGTACAAAAAGCAGGATTACTATGCGGTTAAGATTCCGGTGTTCTCCGACGCAAAGCTCACGGATGTGGACGTCGCTGTGGGACCTGAAATGAAGTCGACCGGCGAGGTTCTGGGAATCGACAAGGATCTGGACATGGCCATTTACAAAGGCTTCCTGGGTGCCGGCAACAAGATTCCGACCGAAGGCGGGGTGTTTGCGGCCATGAGAGATCACGACAAGACTCCGGAGAGCGCAGAGATTATCAAAACTTACAGAGACCTGGGATTCAAGGTTTATGCGTCGCCAAACACAGGTGCATATCTGAAGACGCAGGGTCTAGATGTTGAGATCCTTGAATACTCTATGGTAAAAGGCATGATAGGAGAAGAAATACAGATTATAATCAATCCGCCGAAAGCGATCAACCTTATCGGCGAGGATACCTTCCCAATCAGAAGAGCGGCTATCGAGAGAGGATTCCCCGTACTGACATGTATGGATACTGCAAGAATCTTCACAAAAGCCATCAGACTGAAACAGGAAGGAGCAGAAATCAATGTAAGCCTTCTATAATAAACATACATACTTAAGAAAAAACCAGGATCATCTTCCTTATTAGTGTGAACCTGGTTTTTTTCTGTATATATAACGTTGTTATTCATCGAATATCTCTGCGACCATGCTCTCTGACATCATACGTCCGACGTTTCTGTTGGAACCCATTATCCACAGAATATCGTCCTTTTGCAGTTCAGTGTCGATGTGGGGCATTACAATTGGAAGCCCGTTCTGCTGCAGTCCCAGTACCATGCAGTGCCATTTGTCGCGTATTCTGCTGTTTCGGATTGTTTTTCCCGCATAAGGTTCATCGCCTGTAAGCTTTACCGCACAGAAGGCGAGAGCGTTCTGCGCATCCGGATATCCGCTGTCCATAAACTCCTTCAGAGTACGGGGAACACGTGTTGGAACTATGCTGACCAGATGGTAGAAATTATCTATTGATTTCGGATCGCCGATGACGAAAACCTTGTCATCAGCATGAATGGTCATATCCGTCCCCGGCAGTATGTGATGCTTGCCATGCCGGCGTATCTTTACCACGAAAACATTGAATCGGCGTCCCCAGTCAAGATCCTTCAGGGTTTTGTGCAGGAAGGAGGCATCCTCAGGAGCGATGAAGGATATGATTCTGAGCTCCTCGTCAAGCCATGACTGACGAATACCCTTTTCATTCTCCCTCTCTATTGTTCTCTCGTTAAGATTTCTCAGAAATCTTGTCTCCAGCTTCAGATATGAGGTAGACATGAAACCATTCTTTGCAGTTATGCACACCGCTGCGATAATGAACAGCAGAACCAGAAGGTGAGGCGTCTTCCAGAGAATTGTAATCGGGAAATAGGCTATTGCCGCAATCAGGATTATCTTAATCAAAGTGAATGCCGCCAGTGGAATTCTGTTGGCTTTGTTCTTCAGCCACAGAGCCGTGAAGTAGGTGTTGCTGAAGTCCATCATCGGTTTCACGAACATGGCGATTACGAAGTACATGCCCATCATGGAGATTATCCTTGCGGTTCCGTCGCTGAGGAATGCATTCAGTGCAGGAAGCAGAAGCCTGCACCCTGCTATAACGCTTACCAGCATCAAAACTCCATAAATTGCAATACTTGAAACATATCTTCTGATAAAATCTGTCCAGTCGCTGTCGTCGCTGTCGTCGGACTGGCTGTCTGCAGCGTTTTTCTCGATGAAATCGAGAACACGCTGAGGAATGAGTTTTGATATTCTCCGGATGAGAGCATCTGAATGCTTCATCAGAATAGGAGAAACGAAGGCAGTAAGTATGGCTGCCGACACGATGATCGGGTAGAGTTCATCCTTCATTACGCCGAGACTGATGCCGAGGGACGCGATGATGAATGAAAACTCGCCGATTGGGCCGAGACTGAAGCCGGCGTGAAGTGCTGTTGAAAGCTCCTTGCCGGAAACGAGCATACCCAGACTTGCAAACACAAACTTTGCGATTATTACAGTGCAGGCAAGAATTACTATAGTAGGCGCACAGGTAACAATGATGTGAGGGTCAACTTTCATTCCCACAGACAGGAAGAAAACTGCGACGAACATGTCCTTGATACCCTTGCTCAGGTGTTCCACCCTTTCTACATGAACCGTTCCGGCAATGATGGAACCGGACAGGAATGCACCAAGTTCGGAGGAGAAGCCAAGCGCCTTTGCAATCATAACCATGCCGAAGCAGAGTCCCAGTGACAGGATGAGAACCATCTCGTCGTTCATAAGGTCGATTACCTTAGAAAGGAGAGTAGGCACAATATAGATTCCGAGAATCAGCCACACAGCAAGGTAGCAGAGCATCAGAGCCAGGTTCAGAACAAGCGAACCTCCTGATACATTGCTGCTGACAGAAACGGTGGAGAGAATAACCATCATAAAAATGGCCATAATATCTTCTATTATCAGGTCTGCAAGAACAAGCTGAGCATATTTTTCTTTTTTTACTCCCAGCTCCTCGAAGCTTTTCTGTATTACTGCAGTGGAGCTGATTGACAGCATTACACCAAGGAAAAGTGAGTTGATCATGGTGAAGCCCATGAGATATCCGACAAGATATCCGGTAAGCAGACTTCCGGAAATTTCTATGATTCCGACCAGTATGGGGGTGCTTCCCATTTTGGCCAGCTTGTTCAGGTTGAATTCCAGGCCGATGTGAAACATCAGAAAGATAACTCCGATTTCGCTCCAGACTTCTATGGATGCGGTTGATTCCACATCGAAGAAGAGAGGGAAATACGGTCCGGTCAGAAATCCGGCCAGAATATAGCCAAGAATTAGGGGCTGTTTGATTTTTTTGAAGATTATCGTAATGACTCCGGCCGTTAAAAGCATGATGGCCAGGTCAGCAATCATATCCTGATTATGCAATCTGTCACTTCCTTTCTGCAATAAAATATACTACTATATATAATATCATAGACGGCTTTGAAAAATAAGGATTTGTTTCTATTTTTTCCTTGCAAAAGGCTGAAAAATAGTATACCATTGAAAATAAGCATTTTTTAGAAAAAGAAATTTTTTTACATAAAGCATAACGAAAGAGAGGAGATAAAAATGGCACAGTTTTTTAATGAACCATCAAGAACATTCAACGAGTATTTACTAGTTCCAGGCTATTCTTCAAAGGAATGCAGAGTAGAAAATGTTAGCCTGAAGACACCAATTGTAAAGTTTAAGAAGGGTGAAGAACCTGCGATTCACGCAAATATTCCACTGGTTTCAGCAGTAATGCAGGCCGTATCTGATGATAAGATGGCTGTTGCACTGGCTAAAGAAGGTGGAATTTCTTTTATCTTCGGTTCACAGTCAATTGAAGATCAGGCAGCAATGGTAAAGAGGGCTAAATCATACAAGGCGGGTTTTGTAACAAGTGACTCAAATCTTAGACCTGACCAGACTCTTGCCGACGTTCTTGAATTAAAGGAGAAAACAGGCCATTCAACTATAGCTGTAACAGAAGATGGAACACCGGAAGGCAAAATCCTGGGTCTTATCACAAGCAGAGACTACAGAATCAGCAGAATGGATACTTCAACTAAGGTTACAGAATTCATGACTCCGTTTGAAAAGCTTGTTTATGCAAAGTCAGGCTGCACATTAAGCGAAGCTAACAACATTCTTTGGGAGCACAAGCTGAATGCTCTTCCTGTTATCGACGAAAACCAGAGACTTACACACTTCGTATTCAGAAAGGACTATGATGCTCACAAATCAAATCCTAATGAATTGCTGGACGCTCAGAAGAGATATATCGTAGGCGCAGGTGTAAACACTCGTGACTATGAGGAAAGAATTCCGGCATTATTAGAGGCCGGTGTTGATGTGCTGTGTATCGACTCTTCAGAAGGATATTCTGAATGGCAGTCTGACACCATTAAATGGGTAAGAGATAACTATGGTGATACTGTAAAAATCGGTGCAGGTAATGTAGTTGACGGTGAAGGCTTCAGATTCCTGGCTGATGCAGGTGCTGACTTCGTAAAAATCGGTATCGGCGGAGGTTCCATCTGTATCACAAGGGAACAGAAGGGTATCGGTCGCGGACAGGCTTCTGCTGTAATTGATGTTGCTGCTGAGAGAGACAAATACTTTGAAGAAACAGGCGTTTACATTCCAATCTGCTCCGACGGCGGTATTGTATACGACTATCACATGACTCTTGCTCTTGCTATGGGTGCAGATTTCATCATGCTGGGAAGATACTTTGCAAGATTCGATGAATCTCCAACAAACAAGCTGAACATTAACGGAAACTACGTTAAGGAATACTGGGGTGAAGGTTCAAACAGAGCTCGTAACTGGCAGAGATACGACCTGGGCGGAGACCCTAGAATGAAGTTTGAAGAGGGTGTTGACTCCTACGTTCCGTATGCAGGACCGCTTCACGATAACGTTAACCTTTCACTGAACAAGGTTAAGTCAACAATGTGCAACTGCGGAGTTCTTTCTATTCCTGAACTTCAGAAGAACGCTAAGCTTACTCTTGTATCCGCAACTTCAATCGTTGAAGGCGGAGCACATGACGTAATTCTTCGTGATTCATCAGCAAACGCTATAAGATAGTTTAACTGTTATGACAGTTAGTGGGTTTTGATATAATTTAAAGAGGAGTTCTACCAATGACTAATGTAAGACCAGAAACAATGGAACGTATCACAACTGCCGAACTTGCAGAGAAGTTTATCGAAGAGCAGGTTGCAGAAATTCGTGCACAGGTTGGGGACAAGAAGGTCCTTCTTGCTCTGTCCGGCGGAGTGGACAGCTCGGTTGTAGCTGCACTTCTTATCAAAGCGATCGGCAAGCAGCTGGTATGCGTGCACGTTAACCACGGACTTTTAAGAAAGGGTGAACCTGAACAGGTTGTAGAGGTTTTCCGCAACCAGATGGATGCAAACCTGATTTATGTGGACGCTGTTGACCGCTTCCTTGACGCTCTTAAGGACGTTGACAATCCTGAGAAGAAGAGAAAGATTATCGGTGCGCTGTTTATCGATGTATTCGCTGAGGAGGCTAAGAAGCTGGAAGGGGTTGAATTCCTGGCTCAGGGAACTATCTACCCTGACATCACTGAATCCAAGGGAATCAAGTCTCACCACAATGTGGGCGGACTTCCTGAGGAACTGAACTTCGAGCTTGTTGAGCCTGTAAGACTTCTTTACAAGGACGAGGTCAGAGTTGTTGGTAAGGCTCTTGGTCTTCCTGACAACATGGTATATAGACAGCCGTTCCCGGGTCCCGGACTTGGCGTTCGCTGCGTTGGAGCAATCACCAGAGACAGACTGGAAGCTGTTAGAGAATCTGATGCTATCCTTCGAGAGGAGTTTGAAAACTACGGTCTTCAGGGCAAGGTATGGCAGTACTTCACAGTAGTTCCTGATATCAAGTCAACCGGTATCAAGAATGACACAAGAAGCTGGGAGTGGCCTGTAGTTATCAGAGCTGTCAACACTGTAGACGCTGTAACTGCAGAACCTGCAAAGCTTGATTTCGATATGCTTCAGCACATCACTGCCCGCATCACATCTGAGGTTGCCGGCGTGAACAGAGTGCTTTGGGATATTACGCCGAAGCCTACTTCGACGATTGAGTGGGAATAACTCAAGCTTGTTATTTTCGCCCACAGCGGTGTCAGACGCACACTTCTGCGGTGCTCACGTACTTCAGTACGCTCCGCTCCTCGAGTGCCTGCTTCCTTGCTGTGAACGAAAATCCCGGCGCTTGAGAAGAATGAACAAATTGATATTTTAGGATTTATCCCTGTCTGAAGGTGAACTTCGGGCAGGGATTTTCTTTTTATTGTGGGGGATGTAAGGAGGGATGGCTGTGAATCTATCAGATACGGCACAATTGCTACTTTTCTATGAAATAATTCCAACTTTGGTCTGAATATGACGGCATTTATTTTTATGGATGCCCGCGAGGGATCTTATGTGAAGTGACCATTACCCACATTAGCTTGATATAAAAGTATAGTGTGGGTAATGGTTGGCCGGATTCAGGGGGTTTTGATAGAGGAAATGGCTGGGGGCAGGCTTGAGCTTGCTGTGAAGGCTTTGATTTTGGTATTAGCACTCGGAAAAAAGGGAAATGTACTGGATTTGATAGATTCAAACTCATACAAACATAGGAAAATCATAAACCAGCTGGCATAAAATCAGGATTAAGAACAGTAAGAGAGGAGTATATTTCGACTGAAGAAGAACTTTCAGAGAGTATAAGTGAGCTTGGAAAACAGATCAGCAGACTTAAAAGAAAGATTAAGGTCAACGGTGAAGTAAAAGAAAAGATGCTCCCAATTGCTGATTTAGTGGCTGAACTTGATGAGGAAGGTACATCTGAAGAGAGAATTAAGGCCATTAAAAGGCAGCTTCTAAAGTATGATATTACTTCTGACGATGAAATTGAAAACTTCAAAATGCGCTTCAAGGAATGCAGACGACTTGAAAACGAGTTCCCTGGACGATTGCAACGGCTGAATGAACGCTATACAAAGCTTAAGAAGGCTGCTTATCTGTTGGAACTTGCGAAGGATAGGGAGTATTGTTATGGACAGGAGAAAGAGCAAGAGAGACGTGAGATAAAGATATAAACCGGATTGGAGTAGGGGATGTAGTGCACATCCTCTTTTTTTACACGGTGATTTTGACCTTAGTTGGGATATGATTTACTAGGTAATATATGGAATACATAGAATCTTTGTGGTAAAATTATCCTAATATAACGTTTAGATAAACCCGAATTTGACGAACAAAATCAATCTCCTTGCGCTTTCTACCATAGACATGACGGTATAGTCGTCCCCAGTGGTGAATTTCAGGTAATGTATTTCATTATGGTGATACTCAACAAGCAATGAAAAAATGACTATAATTCAATTACTCATTGTAGATAAATCTTTTTCGAAGTGAAATATTTATAACTTTGATATTGACATAGTTGAAAAATGTGATATATTTATAACATATCAAGTGAGAAATAAATCACATGCTTTAATTATGGGGGTAATTTATGAACAAGAAAGTGACAATGAGAGAACTGGTTGGAGTGCGAATAGTATTAGCAGTGTGCATTGCAGTTTACTATTGGTGCTGGGCAAGAAACGATTGGCATGACTATTACACTACAATCACAAATGCAGTGGCAGCCTTTGCATTTTTTTTCTTTATTATTTTGGCTTCGCGTGAAAGAAAATACAAAAGAGAGGTTGCTGACGAACGGGCAGTTATGAACCTTAGAAGATGCGACTCTATCTGCCTGAAAATAGCAGTGGCTGCAATCGTGTGCATCGGATTTTTATGTGCTATTCTCAGATTTGCAGTGACTACGGAAGTAATCGGATATATTTTAATGGGGCTGCTTGTCGGTATTTCTGTTATTAGGACTATTCTGTTCTGTATCATGGATACGAAAGGGGTGTAACATGGCTCTCGTTACTAGAATAAAAGAGTATCGTGAAAAAGCTGGGCTGAAGCAATCGGAGTTGGCAGAAAAAGTGAATGCTCGACGAGAAACTATAGTCCACCTGGAGAATGGCAGGTATAATCCGTCTCTTAAGCTTGCAATGGACATCGCCAAAGTTTTTGGCGTGACTGTTGAAGAACTGTTTGTGTTTACAGAAGAATAGTATGACCAATTCCAGTTTGTCGAGATTACGGCATAGTGCAGATTAACTTGAACAGCATACATTGTGTATTGATAACAAAATGATAACAGAAACAAATGCACTAGAATGAAAGACGCTAATATAAGTAATACGAATTACATATACAGTCTAAACTATAAAACATAAACAAATATGTTTACGTTTTGTGTGAGCCTTTTGAATGGGAATAACTCAAGCTTGTTATTTTCGCCCACAGCGGTGTCAGCTGCACACTTCTGCGGTGCTCACGTACTTCAGTACGCTCCGCTCCTCGAGTGATTGCTTCCTTGCTGTGAACGAAAATCCCGGCGCTTGAGAAGAATGAACAAATTGATATTTTAGGATTTTATCCCTGTCTGAAGATGAACTTCGGGCAGGGATTTTCTCTTGCAGGGAATCTATCAAAACCGGTACAATCGCGACTATTTTTAGAGTGAGACCGTTAGGACGACGATGCTGTCTTCTGACTGCTTCCCGGAATTTTAATAATCATTTTAACCTTTTTTAAGGTTGGTATATTATAATATTACCGAAAATGGATTATTTAGAAATGAAATCGGAGGAGTTTACTATGAGAATATTGCTGGCGGAGGATGAACGTGCATTATCTAAAGCGCTTACCGCTATTCTGGAGAGAAATAACTATTCTGTTGATGCAGTATATGACGGACAGGCTGCCCTGGACTATCTGGAGTCAGACAACTATGATGCCGTGATTCTGGACATCATGATGCCGAAGGTAGATGGAATCACTGTATTGAAGAAGCTTCGCGAGCGTGGAAGCTTACTTCCTGTAATAATGCTGACAGCAAAGTCTGAAATTGATGATAAGATAGTGGGACTTGATACCGGGGCCAATGACTATCTGACGAAGCCATTCAATTCCAGAGAACTGCTGGCTCGAATTCGTGCAATGACACGTGTAAAAACTGCGCAGACAAGCTCATGCCTACATTACGGAAATGTTACGCTGGATCGTGCGACCTTTGAATTGTCAACTCCAAGCGGAAGTCTTCGTCTTGCAAATAAGGAGTTTCAAATGCTGGAAATGATGATGAGCACGCCGAAAAATGTTATTTCCACAGAGCGCTTCATGGAAAAGATATGGGGATATGACAGTGAGGCCGAGATAAATGTGGTATGGGTTTATATTTCTTATCTCAGGAAAAAGCTTCTGTCATTGCAGGCAGACGTTCAGATTAAGGCAAGTAGAGGTGTCGGCTATTCTCTGGAGGAGGTAAGATGATTAAAAAACTTCGTATTAAGCTGGTAACAGCCGCAATGCTGTCACTGATTGTAGTGCTTGCGGTAATCATAGGAACTGTCGGGGCGCTGAATTACCGGAACATAATGACCGGTGCTGATCAGAAGCTGCAGATATTGGCAGAGAATGGTGGGGTATTTCCGGATAGCATTGGAAAGAAATCTCATGGATTCTCACCTGAAATGCCCTTTGAGTCGCGCTATTTTTCCGTTGAACTGGATGATGATAATACTGTGCAGTCGGTAAACACGGGAAGAATTGCAGCTGTTAATGAGACACAGGCAATAGCCTATGCAGAAAGAATTGTTCGTGATAAAAAAACCAATGGGTTTGCGGACACCTATCGTTTTCGGGTCTATACTGATACAAACGGGAGCACATATATCTATTTTCTCGATTGCTTCCGAGATTTGCAGTCTTTCCGCAGCTTTTTGCTTAACAGTACCATTGTTTCAGGTATCGGTTTGCTGGCAGTTTTGATTCTTCTGCACGTGTCGTCACAGTATATTGTCAGGCCAATCTCGGAGTCATATGAGAAGCAGAAAAGATTTATCACGGACGCAGGACATGAGCTTAAGACTCCGCTTACCATTATCAGTGCGGATGCAGAAGTGCTTGAGATGGATTTCGGTGAAAACGAATGGCTGAATGACATTCGGAGTCAGACAGAACGTCTTTCAGATTTGACCAGCAACCTTGTGTATCTTTCCCGCATGGAAGAACAACCACAAATAGAAGCAGTAGATTTTTCGCTGTCGGATGCTGTACGGGAGGCTGCCGATGATTTTTATGCTGTAGCTAAAATGAAGGGCAAGACATTGAATTCATCAGTTGAACCGGATCTTATTATGCGAGGTGATGAAAAGACAATCTGCAGACTTATTGCCATATTCCTGGATAACGCTGTAAAGTATACGAATGAGAATGGTATGATTCGCATCACACTTGACAAGTGGCGTGGACAGCTGCGCCTGCAGGTTTATAATACGACCGATTATATAAAAAGGGATTCAATAGCACATCTGTTTGACAGATTCTACAGAACCGATCAGTCTCGCAATTCGCAGACCGGAGGTTATGGTCTTGGTCTTTCAATTGCATCGGCAATAGTCGCCTCTCATAACGGAAAGCTTACTGCCACAACCAGTGACGAAAAATCACTGCTTATTACCGTCACTTTTCCGGGAAAAAATATTTAGAGAACCGAAACTAAAGGTTCTCTTTTTTTGTAATCAATCATATTGAATCATGGCACGAACAGAACTGTATTCTGTTAATTTTTAAGTTCTTTTTAGGTAGGCTTTAAAGTTGATTTAGGGTTGCCTTTTTATACTTATACCATCAGAACAAACGAATATGACATTATGAAAGGAGACACAGGTTAATGAAAATACAGAAAACCTTCAAACGATATGAACTTAAATATCTTATGACAAAGGATCAGAAACAGATAGTTATTTCTGCCATGAACCCGTACATGAATCCGGATAAGTTCGGAAATTCAACGATTAGAAACATCTATCTGGATACACCGGATTACCGATTAATAAGACGCTCGCTGGAAAAACCGGTTTACAAGGAAAAGCTGCGTATCAGGAGTTACAAAAGGGTTGTACCGGATGATAAAGTGTTTGTGGAACTGAAAAAGAAGTATGACTCTGTTGTATATAAGAGAAGAATAACCGTTACCGATGCACAGGCAAGAGAAAGCTTTGAAAAAGATTTGCCTCTGCCGGTGGACTCACAAATTGGGCATGAGATTGCATACTTTCGCAAGTATTATGGTACTTTGCAGCCGGCAGTTTTTCTATCCTATGAGCGAGAAGCCTTCTATGAGAAGAACGGAGGTGATTTTCGAGTGACATTTGATGAAAATATCCGCTTCAGGGACTTTGACTTCTCCCTTGAGAACGGAATATACGGAACGCCGATTCTAAACAATCAGATGTGTCTGATGGAAATCAAAACTGCCGGAGGGATTCCCCTGTGGATGTGTCATGTGTTAGCAGAGCAAAACCTGTTCAAGACCTCGTTTTCTAAATATGGTGCGGCATATCAGCAGCTGATGTGCCGGTAACCTTTTAGCATTTGTAATTGAAAGGAGCTTATATTATGATAGAAAAATTATTTAGTGGATTGTTCGATACAGAGTATACTTCAGTAATCTCTCCCGTAGAATTTCTTATATGCGTGTGCTTTGCCCTGGTAAGCGGTCTGATTCTCGCAGGCTGTTATATTTATCATACACGCTACACTAAAAGCTTTGTTGCAACACTGGCAATGCTGCCTGCGGTTGTCTGTGTAATTATTATGATGGTCAACGGAAATGTTGGAACAGGGGTTGCTGTTGCCGGTGCGTTCAGTCTGGTTCGCTTCCGCTCCGTTCCCGGGTCTGCAAAAGAAATCGGCGCAATCTTTATGGCCATGGCGACAGGACTCCTGTGCGGAATGGGTTATGTCGGTTATGGTGTAATGTGCTCGATCATACTTGGTGGAATCAGCATTCTGTATAATCAGCTGGATTTTGGGGAAAGGAACCACATAAAGCTCTATAAAACTCTGCGTATTACCATTCCGGAGGATCTTGACTACACGAACGTGTTTTATCCGATCCTGAGTGATTATGCCGCCGATTATGAACTGACCCAGGTAAAATCAACAAATATGGGCAGTCTGTTTCGCCTGACCTACAATCTGAAATTGAAGGATGCGGATCGTGAAAAGGAAATGATTGATAAACTTCGATGCAGAAACGGAAACTTGGAGATAACCGTTTCCAATCAGCAGACAACGACAGGAGAATTATAAAGTAAGGAGAAAACCATGACAAAAGAAGAATATTATGGAAACTCACTTTCAAAGCTGAAATTAACAGAACAGATATTAACTGAAACAGCTGCTGCGTACACCGGTCCTCAGACGCTCGACGGAGTTCAGCCTGTTCTTTACATTACTTCCCGAATAAAAAAGCCTGCCAGCATGATAGCCAAGCTGGAACGAAAGAATCTTGCTACTGACTGTGAAACCGCACTTCGCACCATGCATGATGCAGTAGGAATCAGGATTATCTGTTCCTTTGCAGATGATGTATATGCAGTTGCTGAATGGATAAAAAAACAGGCTTTTTTTACTGTTATCGATATCAAGGATTACATAGCATGCCCTAAACCTAATGGATACCGCAGTCTTCACCTTATTGTTAAGATGAATTCCCCTGAACTGGATGGACTGACGGCTGAAATTCAGCTTCGCACCATCGCAACCGATTTCTGGGCGGCACTGGAACATCAGATTAAATATAAGCGCCAGGTCCTGTACGAATCACTGATGCGACAGGAACTGAAACGCTGCGCAGATGAAATTGCATCTTTGGATTTATCTATGCAGACCCTTCGGGACATTCTTCACGATGACAGCGAGATATCTGATAAATCTGAAAAAGCCAGAGTATAATGTATGAAAGGATGATTTTAATGGAAAATAAAACAGCTAAATTCAGCGTAAGCATTCTTGCTCTTTTGATGTCTGTTTGTCTAGCCCTGACAGGCTGCAGTAATTCTGAATCTCAAGCCGAGTCTGCGGTTCCAGAGACATCTGATACAGAAACTGAAACTACCACATTTACTGCAAGAACCGATGGTCTTCTAGATACGGAGGAAATGTTTTCTGAACGCGATCTGATTCAGACTGCTGATCTGACAGACGCTGTTACCTACACTGTGAAGGATGATGAAGACATTAAAATTACCGGGGAAGGTGTCTATGTTATTCAAGGGACTGCCGACAACGCGACGATTTATGTGGAAGCGGAGGATACTGATAAGGTTCAGCTGGTGCTGGACGGTGTATCTGTTACTAACAGTGATAGGCCATGTATATATGTAGTCAGTGCAGACAAGGTGTTCGTGACCACATCTTCTGACAGTACACTGACTGTCAGCGGAACCTTTGCTGCTGACAGTGAAAATGCGGATGCCGCTATCTTCTCCTGTGATGATCTTGTTCTGAACGGAACAGCATCTGTTGTAATCAAATCAAGCGATGTAGGCGTGGATACCAAGGACGACCTGAAGGTGACAGGCGGTACGTATGTTATTGACGCAGGAACAAAGGCTTTTGAAGCAAATGATTCTATCAGAATTGCTGATGGGCACTTTACGCTTAATGTGGGAACCGATGGACTGCATGCTGAAAACAGCGATGATGATTCTAAGGGATATATCTATATTGCAGGTGGAAGCTTTGATATTCAGGCTGGAGATGACGGAATTCACGGTACCAGTGCTGTACAAATCGATAGTGTAGTCTTTACTGTCAGTGCTCAGGAAGGAATTGAGGGCACATATATCCAGATTAACGATGGCAGCTTTGATATTTCAGCATCTGATGATGGCATAAACGCTGCAGACAAATCCAATTCATATTCGGTTACAATAGAGATTACCGGAGGCGAAATTAACATTGAGATGGGGGCCGGTGATACCGATGCTATCGATTCCAACGGCGACTTAATTATAAGCGGTGGTACTGTCAACATTACAGGCAACTCTGCATTTGATTATGACGGCACCGGCACTTACACCGGAGGTACGCTGACCGTTAACGGTTCGCAGGTTTCTGAGCTTACGCAGAGCATGATGGGTGGCGGAAAGGGCCCGGGCGGCAATATGAAGCCACATCCGATGAATGGTTTCTAACGCTATTCGGAGTATAAAATAATTCCAGCTTTACCCACATCGGATTGCTTCAGAAGTATGATGTGGGTAAAGGCTGTTCGGATTCAGTGGTTTTTGATAGAGAAATGAATTGAGAAACACCCTGAACTCGCTGTGAAGGCTTTGATTTTGGTATTATTCTTTAGAAAAATGGGAAATGTGTCGGATTTGATAGATTTAAACTTATACACACATATGTATTGACAATGCGAACGAACGTTAACTATAATAAGGGAAACGGCTGTAGGGCTATAGAGTGGGAAGGGATTGAAAATGAAAAAAGGCGAGAAACTTAGTAGATGTTTGCTCGAAATCGGATTATGTCTGACAATTATTCAGGGGATGATTCTTGGAATTAAGCAGATAGCATTTAATTTCATGGATGAAGAGCTTTTTTCAAGAAGCATGGTTACGATGATATCGATGATTGTCGGAATAGTATTCCTATGTGAGTATAAAAGAAAGAGGGACATTGAGTTTGCTCTGATTTTCGGGTCAGTATTTCCTGCATCTTTTTCTGTTGTTGCCGTTACCGGCACAGAGAATCTAAACACTGTTATTGCAGCAGTAATGATTGCCTTTACTACACTTACTTCAGTCATCACTATTCCGGTTAGTGCTGTTTTGCTGATGGGATATTATGACTTGATGTAGGGAGTTTTCTGTATTACAAGAGTATATGTTAAGCAGGAATATCAAGGCAAAGGGTATGGTTCGTTTATTATGGGTTGCTTGGAAAATGAGATTGCCAAACAGTATTCAAAATATTTTAGATGCATCATTACCAGCAAAGCATTTACATGATGTTAGAGTTCAGCCTCTATTCAACCATTGGTTGAATTAGCCGAACTCCTTTTCAATGGTTACCATCATTGCCTTTTGCTTGCTTTCAAATGTATTTGAGGAAACGACTTGTCTCGAATGCTCAAATCTTTACGAATCTCCTCTACAAGATTTGTCAAATATTCGTCTTGCTTATCGCATTTTTTACCGAAGGCCTTTTCTTCGAATTCTAACATAGCTGTAATGACTTTTTCACTTGCTACTATAAACATCTTATCTCGATGTAATGTATACTCTCTTAAAGCATTTGTACTTGAGTTGTCCGCTGCAAGGTTATGGACTGATTCTATATACCGAACATAATGTTCTTCTTTTAATTTCCGAGTTTGTAATTTGACATTATTTAAATTGATAAAAACAGCACCAAATATGGATACCGATATAGAAAACAATCCCGCTATTATTGCTACAACAATTTCCATATTCATTCTTCTATTACCTCCACTTACCGTTTTGGGCAACCCATTTATCCATAAAAGTCTTGCCTTCTATCGCTGCCACGAATGGTTTTTGCAAAAACGCTTTTATGGTTTTCAGCACGGTGCTATAATCATCCGTTTCAGTATCAATTTTACGGACAAAGGCTTTCCATTTCTTTCTCATTACAGCGTCGTCGTCAAAGCACATTACCCGATCAAATTGTTCAACAGTAAAGTTATGATCACGATTATCAAAGGTCTTTTTCAGCGCTTTCGTCAGTGTTGTGCCGTCAAAATCGAATTTGTTGGCAAGATAATAAATATCGTAGTAATCCTTCATTCGGCTTGAAAATTCCATTAGACTGAGAATAGCGTCTATTTTCTCGGCAATGGTTGTTTC
>JBJESZ010000003.1:0-4314 GCA_051883055.1 Emergencia sp. | reverse complement strand
AATATATTTTGGAATTAATGTCAACAAAAAACTCCACAACAACTTGACACCGTCATGCGTTTGGCATCAATATACCTATTGTGGTATCATCTCTGTTCTGGGGAATTGTAATGTCTGTTATCGCGATAATCGGTATGGAAGGACTGAAGATTTTCGACAAACTGTCAGTTCCCCTTTTGTTTGCTGTAATGATTCTGGGCCTTATCTTAGCATTTAGGAAATATGGTACAGAAGGAATCGTTGCAAATGAAGTCGAGGAAGCTTCAATGACTTTTGCTGAGGCGGTTGCCCTGTCATTTTCGTTCTTCTCAGCTATGGCTTTCACAGCAGCTGATGTAACAAGATGGCAGAGAAATCGCAAGGATACAATTAAATCGTCAATCTGGGGCTTAATGCCGGCAGGTCTTGCTACTTGTATTATCGGAGTTCTACTTGCTAGAGTTGCGGGCGAGTACGATATCAGTTTGGTATTATCAAAAGTTGGTATTCCAGTGCTTGGGCTTGTTGTAATTATCACAGCTTCAGTATCAACAAACTCACTTAATGCATACTGCGGAGGATTAGATACCATTATGACATTTAATCTTCCTGATAACCGCAGACGTGAAGCTACTGCAGGAGTTTGCGTTGTGGGTGTTATCCTAGCATTAACCGGGATCTTAAACTTATTGAAACATTCCTTAACTGGATTTGCTTCCTTGGTGCTCCTGTTGCAGGTGTTATGATTGCAGACTACTGGATTATCGGAAAAGGAAAGCCGGAAAGCTGGCATAAGATTGACGGATGGAACTGGGTTGGATGCATTGTAGCTGTAGTGTCAATGGTAATTGCGCTTCTGATATACAATGTGCTTGGTATCGGAGTATTTAATCTTAATGGTGTAGTTGTAGCAATTATTCTGTATGTAATAGTAGAAAAATTCTTCCCTTCACAGTCAAGAAAGCTTGACGGCGGTGTTATGAAGTATGCGGAGGAAATGGTAGAAGAGACTGCAACAGAAATAGAGTAAAAGGCAAGGCATAGTATGAGTATTAAACTAAAACAGGTTGTTCCTGTAACAGGAGATTTTCTCCTTGATGATGAAACCATCAGATATAACTGCAAATACCTTAATAAAGATACATCTGTAGAAATCTTACAGATAGCTGAAGGGCAGTTATCAATCGAAAGTGAATATGATGAGGCTATAAACGCCGCACAGGTTGTTAGGCTATGCAAAAAAGCAGCAGAAGAAGACTGTGATGGTATTTTTGTAGATTGTTTTGGTGATCCCGGTGTACGAGGTGCCAGGGAAATCACAGATGTACCAGTATTTGGAGGTTTTGAGCCTGCTATCCATATTGCTCTTGGATTAGGAGATCGTATAGGGATTGTGACAGTTCTGGAAAATGTAATTCCTCTTATAGAGGGAGGTATTGCCAAGTCACATCTCGGAGAGCGTGTAGTAAGTGTTAGAAGTGTTGATATTCCGGTTGCAGACCTGGAAAAAAAGGATGTTCTTGCGCATCATATTGTTGATGAAGCTATTGAAATGATAAAACACGAAAGAGTGTCGGTAATAGTACTGGGCTGCACAGGAATGATAGATGTTGCAGAAACAGTAGAGTGTCGACTCGAGCAGATGGGCTATGAAATCCCCGTGGTAGAGGCTGCACAGGCTGCACTGAATATGTTGGAAATGTATGCCAAAATGGGGCTGAAACATAGTCGAATTACATATATGAAACCGCCTCAAAAAGATACTATTTAATAGAGAGGAGATCAAATCATGAGAAAATTATCAAAACAGGAAATTATAGATATTCTTTACGGATGTACTATCGTTGGCACAGGCGGAGGCGGAGACCTTGAGCTGGGACTTCGTACAATGCAGGAAGATTTTGATGAGGGCAAAGAACTCTATATGGCAAGTATAGATGAAGTTCCCGATGATGCATATGTTGCCGTACCGTACATGTGCGGTTCACCGGCATCCTTAGAAGGAGGCGGAGAAGAATTCGCACATCTTCCACAGCTTGGATATCCTGAATCACTGCTTGCTTTTAGAACCCTTGAAGATTATTTCGGAAAGAAATTCTTCGGTGCAGTATCCACAGAACTAGGCGGGGCAAATACCGCATATGCTCTTCATGCAGCATGTCAGCTTGGAGTGCCTATTATTGATGCGGATCCGGCAGGCCGTTCCGTACCTGAACTGCAGCACAGCACATTCTTTGTAAAAGGAATTCCTATGGCACCGATGGCACTGGCAACCCAGTTCGGAGATGCAATGATAGTAAAAGATATTGTTGACGATATGCGTGCTGAGTCTATCGTAAGAAGTATTGCCGTTGCCAGCGGAAACAAAGTGGGTGTGGCGGATCACGCTATAACAGGCAAACAGCTTAGAGGGGCAATTATCCCTGATGCACTTTCCTATACTCTAAAGCTTGGTGAGGCATTAAGAAAGGCAAGAGAAAAAGGCGAGGATGTTGCTGAAAAGGTATGCGAAGCAGGTGAAGGCAAGATTCTTTTCCGTGGTATCGTAAAGGACTGGAAGGTTGAAGAAACCGGTGGATTTATTTATGGAGATACTGTTCTTGACGGAATTGGTGAGTATGCCGGACATGAATACAAAGTATGGTACAAAAATGAACACCTTGTTTCATACCTGGACGGAAAGGTGGACATCTGTGCTCCTGACCTGATCTGTGTAGTTGATAAGGACGGAACCCCTGTGACAAATCCAAACTATGAGAACGGAATGGAGCTTACCGTCTTCGTATTACCGGCACCTGAAATCTGGAAGACACCAAGAGGACTTGAAGTATTCGGTCCAAGAAGCTTTGGATTTGATTTTGACTATGTTCCTTTCAACGAAAGATAAAGAATACCGATGAAAATCAGAATAATAAATCCGGTACCTGATCTGGCGCTGAAACTGCTCATTAAGATGGGGTACAATACCTCGATAAAGAGCACGGAAATTCACATGGAGGAAAAGTTATATGATTGATACACTTAAAAAGCTTATAGCTGTTCCGAGTATTACGGGCACAGATGAAGTAAAGCAAGCACTTGAGGTGTGCCTTGAAGAATGTGAGTCCCTCGGATTTAAAACAAAAAATCTGGATGGAAGACTGGGATATGCAGAAATAGGTGAAGGAAAGGAACTCATGGGAATTCTGTGTCACCTTGACGTAGTCCCTCCGGGAGATGGCTGGACCAAAGAACCGTTTAACGCAGCCATCGAAGACGGCCGTATATATGGCCGTGGCGTGATGGACGACAAAGGTCCGGCAGCCGCTGCTATGCATGCCATGAGGGATGTACTTGATTCCGGCCGTATTCTCAATAAAAGAGTTCGCATAATCTTTGGAACTATGGAAGAAAGCGGAGAATGGGATGACATGGATTACTATAAGACCCATGAAGAAATACCATCATTCGGATTTACACCTGATGCTGATTTTCCGGCAATATACGGAGAAAAAGGCATACTCATGGTTTCCCTTTCAACCGATGCAGAAAAAACAGGTTTTGTAGAGCTTTCCGGAGGAGATGCACCTAATATGGTAGCCGGCTGGGCAAAAGGGGTTCTCACAGATGGAACAGCTTTCGATGAAAAAGGGAAGGCAGCTCACGGCAGCACACCTGAAGAGGGAATAAACGCTGTTACTATGCTGATGGAAAAGGCAGCAGACAAAGACTGCAGCTTTGCAAAGCTATATATGGAGAAGTTTGGCTGGTGCCTTGACGGTTCCCTATGTGGAATCGGCTTTACGGATGATGCCAGCGGAGGCCTAAGCTTTAATGTAGGACAGGCAGAACTGAAGGATGGCAAACTGAAGCTTGCTGTTGACATCAGATATCCTGTGACGTTTTCTGAGGAGCAGGTTCTTACAGCCCTAAAAAATAATCTGGCTACGGAAGACATCGATGTTGAAGTGATTACTTCTATGAAATCCGTCTATATGGATAGAAATGGTCCTGTAATTACGAAGCTTATGGAGGCATACAGAGAAATTACGGGAGACGATACACTGGCCCAGCTTATGGGCGGAGGTACTTATGCCAGAGCTATGGATAATATCGTCGCATTTGGACCTGTATTCCCCGGCAGCGAACTGACAGAGCACAAAGCTGATGAGTGGATCCTGCTGGAAGACCTTGAGAAGGCCAGGAAAATATACAGAATAGCGATAGAGAAGCTAGCATGTAATTAATAAAAATAAAGAGGTTTTCGTACTAACTTTCTGTTGATGCGCAAGCCTCTTTTTTCATTTACTAGGAAATATCGATATTTCCTAGTAAATAAAAAAAATGACATCTTCA
>JBJESZ010000002.1:0-4320 GCA_051883055.1 Emergencia sp. | reverse complement strand
CATGTTCACCATTCAGAGTACCTATTGCAAGAATTGCGGCAGCACATGCAGCAATTAAGACAAAGGCTGAAAAATAAATCTAACTGAATTACCAGGACTGCCCGCTTATTGCCGGCAGTCCCTTTTTGCGAGGAATCCGGGGCAGAATGGGGATGACCCTTATTTTGCTTGAAAGTATATGCTCTGTCGTGGTAGAATATATTAAGAACAGGATTGCCCGGAGGGCAATAATACAAAAGGAGAAATCATTTAATGACGGGTATGGGGGCGACACATATTGGGAATCTGATTATGACAACACTCGTTTCGATGGTTCCTGTGGTGGAACTCAGGGGTGCCATTCCAATGGGTGTAGCATCCGGTCTGGGATTCTGGGAGGCACTGGCTGCGGCGATAATTGGTAACATGATTCCGATTCCTTTTATCATTATTTTTATCAGAAAGGTATTTGAATGGCTCAGACGCAAAAGTGAAGGCCTTAACAGAATCGTTGTCAGATTTGAAAATAAAGCAAAATCCAAGAAGGGAATCATAGATAAATACCAGTGGTTCGGTCTGGTTCTGCTGGTTGCAATACCTCTGCCGGGGACCGGAGCGTGGACAGGCGCGCTGGTGGCGGCGATGATGGATATGAGACTTAAGAGAGCTTTTCCGGCAATATTTCTTGGAGTATGCATTGCGGGAATAATCGTTGCATATGCTACATTCGGAGCGAAAGCTCTGTTTTTTGGATGATAATAAAAAGGGTATGTAATAATAAGAGAGGGGAGATTATATGCTGGATATCTTACTTAGTGCACCTGCATTCTGGCTGCTGGCAGCCGTTGTGTTCGGTGTTATCGAGTCACTTACTATGGGGCTTGTAACTATATGGTTTGTAGGCGGAGCGCTTGTGGCGCTGGTGGCTTCGATACTTAAAGTGTCTGTTCCAATCCAGATTGTAATATTTCTTGCAGTGTCTGTCGTTCTGATGGTAGGAACAAGAAAAATCTTTATCGAAAAGCTCAGGACAGGGCAGGAAAAAACCAATGTGGAGGCTTTGATAGGGAAAGTCGGTACTGCTAAGACAGATGTAGACAATATGTCTACAGGGATTGTAAACCTTTCAGGTCAGGAATGGAGTGCAATCTGCGGCACAGAGGAGAAAATTGCCGCAGGAGAAAAAGTCAAAGTAGAAAGAATCGAAGGTGTTAAACTGATTGTTGCACCGGTCGAGGAGTAGGGGGAAAAGATGTTTGGAAAAATTGTTTTGGTAATTCTGGTAGTGATAATCATCGCATTGATTGCTACAAATATTAGAATTGTGCCACAGGCAAGGGCTTATGTAATTGAAAGACTGGGCGCATATAACGGAACATGGCAGGTGGGTCTGCATTTCAAGATTCCGCTAATCGACAAGGTTGCCAGAAAGGTTTCGCTTAAGGAGAAGGTGATTGACTTCCCGCCACAGCCTGTTATTACTAAAGATAATGTAACGATGGAGATCGATACGGTTGTGTACTTCCAGATTACAGATCCTAAGCTGTACACATACGGTGTTGAAAGTCCGATGGATGCAATTGAAAATCTGACAGCTACCACACTAAGAAACATTATCGGTGAGCTGGAGCTGGACGAATCACTTACATCACGTGAACACATCAATACAAAGATCAGACTGGTTCTTGACGAGGCTACAGACCCATGGGGAATTAAAATCAACCGTGTGGAAGTAAAGAATATCACTCCTCCTAAGGATATCCAGATGGCAATGGAAAAGCAGATGCGTGCAGAACGTGAAAGAAGAGAAGCTATTCTGAAGGCAGAAGGTGAGAAGAAGTCAGCGGTTCTGATTGCAGAAGGTAATAAGGAAGCCGTTATTCTAGAGGCAGAAGCAAATAAAGCGTCAACCATTCTGGAAGCAGAGGCAAAGAGAGAGGCTGCTATCCGTGAAGCTGAAGGTCAGGCGGAGGCAATCAGAATGGTTCAGCAGGCAACGGCAGACGGTATCAGAATGCTGGTAGAGTCAAATCCGAATAAGGAAATCATAGCTCTTAAGAGCCTGGATTCCTTTGAGAAGGCTGCCGACGGTCAGGCAACAAAGATTATTATCCCTTCAGAGATTTCAGGTCTTGCAGGTTTGGCAACCTCACTGAAGGAACTGATAAAAGAAGACTGATTTAAGAAGAATTATCAGAGGCTGAATCCAATGGGTTCAGTCTCTTTGCAGATAAGGAGAAAAATGAAAAAACACGCGATAATACCTGTGTTTATCCCGCATAAGGGCTGTCCCAACGACTGCGTCTTCTGCAATCAGAAGAAGATAACTGCACGAAGCGGCGGGGTAACCATGGAAGATGTGAAAAACACAATAGAAACCTATCTGTCCACTTTAGAAAAGAGCAGTGTGGAAACCATAGAAATAGCTTTTTTTGGAGGAAGCTTCACCGGAATTCCCATTGAAGAGCAGTCTGCTTTTTTGTCAATTGCAAAGAAATACAAGGACAGCGGACGTATACACAAGATTCATATGTCCACCCGCCCTGACTATATCAATGAGGAAATCCTTGATAATCTGAAAAAGTATGGTGCAGATACGATCGAGCTGGGAGTGCAGTCATTTGATGATGACATTCTGAAAAAAGCAGGACGAGGTCACGACAGCAAAATCGTTTACCGAAGCAGCAGGCTGATTCAGGACTACGGCTTCGAGCTGGGAATCCAGCTCATGATAGGGCTTCCGGGAGACACGATGGAAGCCTCACTTTATTCCGCAAGAGAAACAGTGAAAATCTGCCCTCAGATTGTGCGCCTTTATCCTACAATAGTCATAAACGATACCGAACTGTATAATATGTACAGGCGGGGTGAATATGAGCCGCTCACCCAGAAGGAGGCACTTGCACGGACTAAGGCCATGTATCAGATTATTGACGACGCAGGGATAAACATCATTCGTGTAGGCCTGAAGAGCAGCGACCTGATCAATGAAAATGGGGAAATCAGTGGAAATACATATCATCCGGCATTTCGTCAGCTGGTGGAGGGCGAAATTGCAAGGGATCGCATTCAGGCGCAGCTGGAAGCTCTGAGTCTCGGCAGCCCGGTCGGAGGGGGTTTTGATAGGAAAAAGCGCACGAAGGTTGACGTTTTCTCCTGCCCGGAGTCTTTCTCCAACATGGTGGGGCACAAGGCCTGCAACAAAACCTACTTCGCGGGAAGATACCCTGACTTGAGCTTTGCCTTCAGGACGGACGGAGAACTTGAACCAAACAGATACAGAGTCGCAGTAAAGGAGTAAGCAATATGGTTAATATAGGAAACAAATGGGATGAGGTGCTGGAAGGCGAATTTGACAAGGAATATTACCGGAGACTGAGAGCTTTCCTCATACAGGAATACAGGGAGCATACCGTATATCCGGATATGTATGACATCTTCAATGCTTTGAAGGCAACATCCTATGAAGAGGTAAAAGCAGTCATTTTGGGGCAGGATCCATATCACGAACCGGGACAGGCTCACGGAATGGCTTTTTCAGTTAAACCGGGGGTTAAGACTCCGCCTTCGCTTGTTAACATATATAAGGAGCTGAAGGACGATATTGGTATGGAAATTCCGGGACACGGATATCTGCAGAGCTGGGCAGACCAGGGTGTTCTTCTGCTGAACACCTGTCTTACAGTGCGTGCGCATCAGGCCAACTCACATCGCGGAAAGGGATGGGAGCAGTTTACGGATCGGGTGATTGAACTGCTTAATGAGAGACAGAAGCCTGTGGTTTTCATACTGTGGGGTGCAAATGCAAAGTCTAAGACGCGGCTGATAACAGCGCCGCAGCATCTGATCCTTACAGGAGCACATCCAAGTCCGCTGTCTGCGTACAACGGGTTCTTCGGAGGAAGGTATTTTTCTAAAACGAATGAATTTCTGGAGAAAAATGGTGAAAGTCCTATTTGCTGGGACATAAATGGTGTATAATGAGTCTAAGTTTAATCTTGATTATTTACAAGGAGGAATAGAGATGAAATTTGCAATTATAGTATTAGTGATTGTAGTTCTTATTGCAATCTGGGCAGTTACAGGATACAACGGATTTATCAGGCTGAAGAACAGCGTAGAGGAGAGCTTCTCAACGATGGATGTTTATCTGAAGAAAAGATATGACCTGATTCCTAATCTGGTTGAAACTGTAAAGGGGTATGCAAAGCACGAGTCTGAGACACTTGAAAAGGTTGTCGCTGCCAGAAATATGGCGCAGTCTGCAGGCACAATCGAAGAGAAAATCGAAGGCGAGAAGAATCTGACAGGAACGCTGAAAACTCTTTTTGCTGTTGCAGA
>JBJESZ010000001.1:0-4345 GCA_051883055.1 Emergencia sp. | reverse complement strand
TCCATCGCGTGGGCTGCTGTCGACTATCTGTGCAATGAGAAAAAACATGTTCGTACTCTCTTCGCAACTCATTATCATGAGCTGACAGTGCTTGAGAATCAGATAGAAGGGGTTAAGAACCTTAACGTAGACGTTTCTGAGGAAAACGGAAATATCGTATTTCTGCACAAAATCATTCCGGGCTCTGCGAGCCGAAGCTACGGTATTCACGTTGCTAAGCTGGCGGGAGTACCTAAGGAATTGCTGACCAACGCAGAATCAAAGCTTCTTAAGCTTGAAAACGGCTCTGCTGATATCCAGAGTACTATTGAGATGACTGATGAACCTGAATCAGGGAGTAAATCAAAGAATGCTGCTGCAAGCAAGACATCTGACGACGGATCGGAGCAGCTTTCGTTCTTTATGCCCGGACCAAATCCTGTTGCAGACAGACTTAAGGAACTGGATTTAATGGAGGTTACTCCGTCTCAGGCTATTAGAATTCTTGAAGAATTAAAGGAAATGATTAACTGATGATTAAAGTTTTAGATAAAAGTGTAGCTGATAAAATTGCGGCAGGAGAGGTTATTGAAAGACCGGTCTCCATCGTCAAGGAGCTTGTTGAGAACTCAATCGACTCAGGGGCTGACTCCATCGTCGTGGAAATAAAAAACGGCGGAAAGTCATATATCCGCGTTACCGATAACGGCTCCGGAATCGAGCAGGATGAGGCTGAAACAGCCTTTCTTCGTCATGCTACAAGTAAAATAAATACTGCAAAGGATCTGAATTCCATAGAAACACTTGGCTTCAGGGGCGAGGCTCTTGCAAGCATCGCAGCAGTTACGCACACGGAGCTTATAACTAAGACGAAGGACTGTCAGACGGGAACACGAATTATCATTCACGGCAGTGAGGTTATTTCAAACGAGAAAACAGGCTGTCCTGACGGAACGACCTTTATCGTTACGGAACTGTTTTACAATACACCTGCACGCCTGAAATTTCTGAAATCAGATTCAGCGGAAAGCAGCCAGATTATTGATTTTATGTCGATGATTGCACTGGCATTTCCGGAAATCAGATTCAGATTCATAAACAACGGAAATATTGTATTTTCAACGACCGGCAGAGGTGAACTGCTTTCTGCAATTTTGTCCGTCTACAGGCTCAGTGAATATAAGGAACTGGTACCTGTAGACTACAGCCTGGGAGATAACACGGTAACAGGGTATATTTCCAAGCCGTCACTGTCCAGGCCAAGCAGAAGAAATCAGGTGTTCTTCGTAAACGGCAGAGTGGTTTCAAGCAGAGTAATTGAAAAGGGTGTTACAGAAGGGTACAGAGAGCGTCTGTTTGAAGGTCGTCACCCTGTGTGCTTCCTGTTCTTACATACGAATCCGGCAAAACTGGATGTAAATATTCATCCAAACAAGAAGGAGGTCCGCTTCGACAACGAAAGCGAGATTATAGCTTTAGTGAGTGAAGGCATCAAAACCGCCTTGAATTATGACGTCGCTGTCATCGATGTAAAAGCAAAGCCGGAGCATGAGACGGCACATGATTCGGAAACTGAGGCTGTCATAGCGGCTTCACCGAAAAATGCTGCACCCTTTAAGGTGGCGGACTATATCAGGGATGATGAAGGTCAGGTCGACATAAAACAGATATTGTCAGCTAAACCATCAAGAGTGGCAGAAACGGTAACAGTGGAAATCAATCAGCCTGAAACTGCTGAAATCTCAATAGCAGCACCGGTTAACAGACCATTTGATTTTGATGAACTGCGGCCGACAGGAGCAATTTTCAACACTTATATTACAGCTGTTGATGACCGCTGCTTTTATCTTATCGACCAGCATGCCGCTCATGAAAGAGTATTTTATGAAAAGCTCGTAGGTGAATACATGTCTGATGAAAAGCTTCGCCAGCCGATACTTACACCTATTATTGTGGAGGCAGCACCATCTGTTATGGAACTGAAGGATGAATGGATGGACAGTCTTGTTCGAATGGGTTTTGATATCTCCGAATTCGGAGGAAACTCTCTGATGATCAGAGAAATCCCTACCTTCATGTCTCTGTCTGAGGCGGAGGATTTTCTGAAGGAGTATCTTGACGGTGCGTCTGACGGAGTGAAGAGCCCTAACACCGTTGTAATCAACAAGCTTATCACCAGGTCGTGCAAGGCTGCGGTGAAGGCTCACGATCATCTGTCAATGGCGGAGATAGAAGGGCTGCTTAAACAACTGAAAGCCTGCAGAAATCCTTTTTCATGCCCTCACGGCAGGCCTACATTTATCAGATTCACCATGTATGAAATAGAAAAAATGTTCAAGAGAGTATAGAAATATGTCCAGGGAAATAATTGTAATCTGCGGACCAACAGCCGTTGGAAAAACTAAATATGCCATAGAAACGGCGCTGCATGTGGGCGGTGAGGTTGTTTCCTGTGATTCCATGCAGCTGTATAAGTTTATGGACATAGGCAGTGCAAAGCCGACGCCGGAGGAACAGCGTCAGGTAAGGCACTATCTTGTTGATGAGATAGATCCCCGTGAAAGCTTTTCTGTCGCCAAGTATCAGAAGCTTGCAAAGGCTGCAATAGAAGAGATCTTCAGTAAGGGTAAAACGCCTGTAATTGCAGGGGGAACAGGATTATATCTTAATTCACTTCTGTACGATATGGATTTCAGCGCTCCACCAAGGGATACAGCTTACAGAGATGCATTATATGCTGAGGCGGAAGAAAAGGGAGCACAGTCTCTTCATGACAGGCTCATGGCGGTCGACCCGGATTCGGCAGAACGCATACACCCGAATAATGTAAAAAAGGTTATCAGAGCACTTGAGGCGGCTGAGTCCGGAGACAGGGTGAAAGACTTCGCTACTGAACTGAAGCCGTGCACTGATTACGATGTCAGACTTATCGGGCTGACTCGTGACCGCAGTGAGCTTTACGAACGCATTAATCTGCGTGTGGATGTTCTTGTAGAAGCAGGACTTCTGGATGAGGTCAGGACTCTTCTTGATATGGGGCTGTCTGAAAGTGATATTTCCATGAAGGGAATAGGATACAAGGAGATTATCGGTTATTATAACGGCGAATATGACCTGGAAACAGCTCTGAATCTGGTGAAAAAGAACACTCGCCGCTATGCCAAGAGGCAGCTGACCTGGTTCAGAAGGTATGATGATATGAAGTGGTTTAATATTTCAGAATATGAAAGCGACGAAGCCTGTCTGGAGGATATATTCACATGGCTAAAGAAATAAAAATCCATAATAAAAGCGACAAGCCTGATAACATAGTAAAAAAAGAGGCACGTATCTTTCAGGAATGCGAAGAGATTGAAAAACAGCTTCCCAGCTTTATGCGAGGCTTTTTCATGTATCTTAAGGGAAACGTTCTTCCAATGACGAGATATGCTTATCTTCACGATATAAGATTTTTCTGCAATTATCTTATTAAGGAAACTGATCTTACTTCAGCTTCAGTACCTGCCAGGATTACCCTTAAGGAGTTTTCTGAAATTAGAGCGGTTGATATAAATATCTTCATCGATTACTGCAGAAAATATAAGGTGGAAACGGAGAATTCCGTATATGTTTATGAAAACAACAACAAGACTCTCTCACGTAAGAAGTCCTCTGTTTCCGTTCTGTTTAAATATCTTTACAGAGATGAACTGATACCTAAGAACATTACCGACGGTTTTGACCCAATCCGTCTGCCTAAGGCCGGAGAAAGGGAAATTAAAGCTCTTCAGGATGACGAGGTTATGGTTATGCTGGATGCTGTCTCCAATGGTACAGGGCTGACAAAGCATCAGTACAGCTACTGGCTTAAGACGAAAAAGAGGGATAAGGCGATTCTTATTATTTTTCTCACTTATGGTCTTCGTCTTTCTGAGCTGCAGCAGCTGAACGTATCCTCTTTCAATTTTTCCAGGGGTGAGTTCAAGATATTCAGAAAGCGGGGAAAAGAGTCGATCATGCCGCTGAATGAATCGGTTACGGCGGTTCTGGAGGATTATCTTGAAAATGAAAGAGCCTCGGAAAGTATACTGGCTGACGAGGATAAGGACGCTTTGTTCCTTTCGCTTCAGGGCACAAGAATGACCGAAAGACAGATAAGACAGCTGGTCAAGAAGTACACCTCTATCGCTCTGAAAACCTCAGAGCATGACGGATACAGCCCACACAAGCTGAGGGCAACAGCGGCGACGAGCCTTATTGGAAGAGGAAATTCAATATATGATGTGGCGGCACTGCTGGATCACGAACAGGTAACCACCACACAGTTATACGCAAAACATAAACAGGATGTAAAACAAAATCTTGTAAGTGATATGGAATGGGAAAA